>NZ_JAPSMD010000005.1 GCF_027856955.1 Falsiroseomonas oryzae
GGGGCGGGCGTGGGCGCGTCCTGGGCGGGTTCGGTGTCCTCTGCGGGGGCATCCCCCTCCGCAGCGTCCTCCCCGCGCGTGGGCGCCGTGTCGGCCACCGGTGCGGCAGCCTCGGCGGCGGCGCGGCGCTCGGCGTTCCGGCGCGCGATCGCGGCCGCGCTCTGCTCGTCCTCATCCGGCGCATCGCCCGCGTTCGGGTCGATGCCGATAGCACGCAGCCCATCGTCGGTGATCTTCAGCAGCATCTCGTCGCCCTCAACCGTCCACTTCGCGATCGCGTCATCGGCGGGGTGGTGCACGCCGATCACCAGGTCCTGCTTCAGCAGCGCCTGCGCCACCTTCTGCCGCGCGCCGGCGGGGAGCCGCTCTGGCGGGTAGGCCAGGTGCTCGGGATGCTCGGCGGCGGCGGTGAGGATCGCGCGCTGGGTGTCGGAAAGCTTCATCGTCGGGGTCTCCGGTTCCGGGAGCCGACCCTCGGCCCCCGACTGCCGGGAGCCCCGCCGGGCAGAACCCGGTTGGGGCGGTGCGGTAGCGTCCCGCGCCAGGCGGGGTATTCGCCCCGCCGGAAGTGCTGATCCGCGATGTCCTTCAGCTTTGCCGTGGCGTCCGCGAGCCAGGCCGTCTCGCCTCAAAGCACCATCTCGGGATCCGCGCCGAAATGATCCGCACTGGCCTGCTGCAACTCGGCGATCAGAGTGTCGAACTCGGCCTTGTGCTTCAGGAACGCGGCGAGGCTGCGCTCCTGGTTGCGTGCGGCGCGGGCGTCTCGGTCGGTCATTGTCCTCTCCGTCTGCGGCGCGCTGCTCCGCGCGTGACGGACCATTCGCGCTGTGGCGAGGGCTGAGCCAAGCGCGATCGAGCGTCGCGTTGCTGCTATGAATAGGGGGTTCTGATCACATCATGATCGCTGTCGCGCAGCCGGGCCGCGTGGCCTCGCAGCGCGAGGTGGCGCGCCGCCTCGGCGTCTCCCACACGGCCCTGCAGAAGGCGCAGCGCGCCGGCCGCATCGCGCCAGAGTCCGATGGCGCTTGGGACGTCGAGAAGGTCCGCGCGCGACTGGCCGATAGCAGCGATCCCGTCCGGAAGACGGCGACGCTCGCGCAGCCGACGCCGGCAGCACCGCGGCCGGTCTCGCCGCCGATCGCAGCGCCCGCGCCCGATCCGCTGCCGCGTGCCGCCCAGAACACGTTTCCACGATGCGCGCACGGCGAACGAGGTGCTGAAGGCGCAGGAGCGCAGGCTGCGGCTCGATGAGCGCAAGGGGAAGCTGGTCGACAAGGCCCGCGCCCTGCTGCTGGTGCACCGCCTCGCCAAGGAGGAGCGCGACGCCATCCTCGCCTGGCCGGCCCGTGTGGCTGCCGAGATGGCCGCCGAGTTCGGTGTCGACACGCACCGCCTGCAGACCATGATGGACACGCGGCTCCGCGAGCATCTCGCGGCCCGGCATGATGTCCGGGCGAGCGTCGGCTGATGGCGGGCGAGCATCTGCTGGAGGAGGTCGGCCGCTTCGACGGCGACGCCGAGATCCTGCAGGCCTGGCGCGACGGCATGGCGCCGGAGCCGGCGCTGCTGGTCTCGGAGTGGGCGGACAAGCATCGCGTGCTCGGCTCGCGCGGCTCTGCCGAGCCCGGTCCGTGGCGCACGGTCCGCACGCCCTACCTGCGCGAGATTATGGATGCGCTGTCGCCGGCGCAGGCCGCGCGTCGCGTCGTCTTTATGAAGGGGGCGCAGGTTGGGGGTACGGAATGCGGCAACAACTGGATCGGTTACGTCATCCACCACGCGCCGGGCCCGATGCTCGCGGTGCAGCCGACGACGGAACTGGCGAAGCGCTTCTCCGATCAGCGCATCGATCCGCTGGTCGAGGAGACGCCGGCGATCCGCGAGCGGGTGGCGCCGGCCCGCTCGCGCGACAGCGGCAATCGCCAGCTGTCGAAGGAATTCCCCGGTGGCCAGCTGGTGATGACCGGCGCGAACAGCGCCGTCGGCCTGCGCTCCATGTCGGCGCGGTTCCTGTTCTTGGACGAGATCGACGCCTATCCCGGCGATGTCGAGGGCGAGGGTGACCCGATCGCGCTCGTCGAAGCGCGCCCGCACCTTCGGCTGGCGACGGAAGGTGTTCCTCGTCAGCACACCGACCATCGCCGGCCTGTCGCGGATCGAGCGTGAGCATCTGGCGACCGACCAGCGACGCTACTTCGTGCCCTGTCCGCATTGCGGCCACCGCCAGCACCTGCGCTTCGAGCGGCTGCTCTGGGACGCGGGCGAGCCCGAGACGGCGCGCTACCTCTGCGAGGACTGCGACGGCGCGATCGGCGAGCAGCACAAGGCGGCGATGCTGGCCGCGGGCGAATGGCGGGCCACGGCCACGGCGACGGACCCGCACGCGATCGGCTTCCACATCTCGGCGCTCTGCTCCCCGCCGGGCTGGATGCCCTGGTCTGAGATCGCCCGGCTCTGGCTCGCCGCGCAGGGCGACGACCGGGCGATCAAGACCTTCCGCAACACCGTCCTCGGCGAAACCTGGCAGGTGGCAGGCGAGGCACCGGACTGGCAGCGGCTCTACGACCGCCGCGAACACTGGCCCGCGGGCACCGTGCCGATGGGCGGGCTGCTGCTCACCGCCGGCGTGGACGTGCAGCGGGACTGCCTCGAAGCGAGCCTCTGGGCCTGGGGCCAGGATCGGCAGTCCTGGTTGGTGGAACACCGCGTGCTGGCGGGCAACCCGTTCGAGGCGCCGGTGTGGAAAGAGCTGCGCCTGCTGCTGCGCGAGAACTGGCGACACGCCAGCGGGCACCGACTGCCTGTGGCGATGGCGGCGATCGACAGTGGCGACGGCATGACCACCGCGGAGGTCTATTCGTTCGTCCGCCGGGCCGGTGCCGGCCGCGCGATCGCGGTGAAGGGCCAGGACGGTCTCAGCGCCGCGGTCGGCCAGCCGGCGGCGACGGAGGTGCGGCGGAACGGGCGGAAGCTCGGCGGGCTGAAGGTCTGGCCGGTCGGCTCCTCCTTCCTGAAGGGCGAGACCTACGGCTGGCTGAAGCTGGAGCGGCCGACGGAGGAGAGCGGCGATCCCTTCCCGCCGGGCTATGTGCACCTGCCGGTGCATGCGGCCGGGGAAGAATTCTGCCGCCAGCTCACGGCGGAGCAGCTCGTGGCCCGCGCTGGCCGCAACGGGTTTCGCCGACTGGAATGGGTGAAGACGCGTGAGCGGAACGAGGCGCCGGACTGCCGGGTCTATGCTCGCGCTGCCGCGGCGGCGCTTGGCATGGACGGCTGGGGCGAGGGTCGGTGGGCGCGCATGGCTGATGCGCTGTCCTTGCCGGCAGCCGAGCTTCCCACCGGCGTGAATGTCACTCGGCCATCGCCGTCGCCAGTCGCGACTGACGCCCACCGTCCGCGCGGCTGGCTCGCGCCGCGCAGCGAGTGGCTGCGCTAGCTAGGCCACATACGGCCTGCGCCGCAGCGGGCTAAGCTGGCCCCAATTGATCACGAGCGGAGCGCCGGCTCTATTGAAGGGCGTTGGCGATCGACGACGGATCGCGGCGACACGGGGGTGGGTCCGATGACGGCGGCAGCCATCGACTTCTGGTTCACGATGGGAAGCACCTACACCTTCCTTACGGTCAGCCGAATCGACGAAGCGGCTCGCGCGGCCGGCGTCCACGTTCGAATGCGGTGCTTCAAGAGTGTCGGCGCACTCACCGGCGGCACGCAACTGCCGTTTCTACCAGATACGGCGAAGATGAGGTACATGTGGCGCGACATCGCACGCCGCGCCGACAAGCTTGGACTGAAGGTCAGCCTGCCAGCGCCTTATCCGGCGCCGAGCCCGCCGCGCGCGAACCGTGTGGCGACGGTGGGCATGCGCGAGGGATGGGGTCCAGCCTATGTGCGGTCTGCGTATCGTCACTGGTTCGAGCGCGGCGTTGGCAATGGCGGCGAGGAGAACCTCCGGTTCGCGCTCATGGACTGTGGGCAGGGCGACGCGATCGATCGGATACTCACCCTGGCCGACAGCGACGAGGTCGTGCAGGACCTTGACCGCGCGACGGAGGAGGCGCGGGGGCTCGGCCTGTTTGGATCACCAAGTTTCGTCGTAGGGAAGGAAGTGTTCTGGGGTGACGACCACCTCGAAGAGGCACTTCGCTGGGCGAAGCACGGTCGCTTGTGATGGTTGCTCCGTCTGGTTGACCTTCTGCAGTCCACCTGAAGACGGCGAGCCATTTCCGAGGTGCTGAGGCGCCACTCGCGGCGCTGCCTGTGCCAGCGGCCCGACGCGTGATGCGGCCGTGATCGGCCAGAGTGCGCTGGCATGCAATTGCCTAGGCGCGATCCGGTATTTACGCCGAGCGGAGGCCGAACATGGATCCGACCGTGCTCGCCTGGGCGCTGGCGCAGCCCGTCGGCAGCCGCGCGGCGGCGCTCGCCGCGGCGTACACGGGCGGCACCACGCGCGTGACCTTCGACGGGCGCATGGTGGAGTACCGGAGCTTGGATGAGCTTGGTCGCGCGCTGGCCGTGCTGCGCGGTGCGGAGAGCAATGCTGCGCGTCGGCCATCCGTCACGCTGGCCAGCTTCTCGCGCGGGGGAAGCAGGTGATGGGGCGTCTCCGGGATGCCTGGCAGGCGCTGCGCGGCTACGCCGCCGCGCAGGACCAGCGTGCTTCCGCCTGGGCGCCCTCCGGTGGCAGCGCCACCTCTGAGGTCGGCACCGCCGCCGCGACGGTCGCACGGCGCGCCCGCGATGCCGTCCGCAATGATCCCTATGCCAGCCGCATCGTCGATCTCTGGACGGGGAACGCGGTAGGCGCCGGCATCACCACGCGCTGGCCGGACGCCGCGCACAGCGGTGCGTGGCAGCGATGGGCGGAGAGCACCGGCTGCGACACAGAGGGGCGGCTGGATCTCTACGGGCTGCAGGCGCTGGTCATGCGGGCGGTGGTCGAGAGCGGCGAATGCTTTGTGCGCTTCCTGATGGCGGAGCCGTCGCCCGCGAATCCGATTGGCCTGCGGCTGCAGGTATTGGAGGCGGACCACCTCGACACGTCGCGGAATGGCATGCTGGCGGGTGCCGCCACGATCCAGGGCATCGCCCTCGGCGAGGCCGGCGAGCCGATCGGCTACTGGCTGCACCGCGTGCATCCCGGCGCCGGCTGGATCCTGCCGAGTGCTACCTGGCTCGGCAGCGAGCGCATCCCGGCCGGCGACGTGCTGCACGTCTATCGCAAGCGCCGACCCGGCCAGCTGCGCGACGTGTCGTGGCTCGCTCCGGTGCTGCTCCGCCTGCGCGACCTCGGCGACTATGAGGCCGCCCTGCTGATGAAGGCGAAGATCGAGGCCTGCCTCGCGGCCGTGGTGACCGAGGAGGGCGCCGATGCGCTGACCGGCACTGCCGCCGGCCTGCTCCGGGACGCGCACGGCCGCACCGTCGAGAGCTTCGAGCCGGGAATGATCCTCTATCGCCGCGGCATGGGTAGCGTGGAGGTGGTGAACCCCTCCGGTGGTGGATCGCATGCTGCCTTTGCTCGCCGCGCGCTCGAGGCCGCCGCGGTCGGCGCTGGGCTGACCTACGACCAGGTCTCCGGCGATCTGACCCAGGCGAACTACTCCAGCCTCCGCGCCGGCAAGATCGAGTTCCACCGGCTCTGCGAGCAGGTCCAGTACGGCATGCTCATTCCCATGCTGGTGCGGCCCGTCGCGGACCGCTTCCACGCGCAGGGCGCGCTGCTCGGGCTGTGGGGCACGGACATGCCGGACGGCGTGTCACACGTCCCGCCGGCGCACGAGATGATCGACCCGCTGAAGGACGCCACGGCTCTGATAGCCCAGGTCCGCGCCGGCTTCGTACCGCAGCCGGAGGCCGCCGGCGCTTTCGGCTACGACTTCCGCGCGGCCGCGGAGATGATCCGCGAGGCCAACGCCCTGCTCGACGAGGCGGGAATCTCGCTCGACACCGATCCGCGCCGCGTCGCGAAATCCGGCAGTGCGCAGGATGCAGCACAGATGGCTGCGGTGGAGATCGCCGCAACAGGCGCCGCCGCACCGCCCCGCGAAGCACCAGCACAGGGCTGATCACGGCGGGGTCGAGCCACAGCGCGGGTTTCTCGGAAGTGCGGCGCAGCCTATCCGCCAGTGATGGGTGTTGTGGGCGGCGGGATGAGGTCGCCGGGCGGTCGATCACCCAGCCGGGAATCGAGCTCGCGGCGCAGCGCGTGCTCCTCGAAATCCAGCGTCGTGGTGTCCCGCGCCGACCCATGCCACCACCGCACAAGCGGGTTCTCCGATCGCGCAGCTGCGCGCTCTGCCTCGATCTCGCGCAGGCGCGCGCGGACCTCGGCGAGGCTCATCTCCTGGGGCAGCCGCTCATGGGCGCCCCCCGCTGGCAGCGGCAGCGGCAGGTTATGCCTGCCAAAGCTGGGTGGCTGAGCGTTCCACGCAGCTGCGGCGGCCACGAATGTCTCGCTTGGCGTACCTACGCTGGCCACCTCGACTGGTTCGAGCCGCGGCACGTTCTCAGCATCGGACCGCCACCCCCATCGGATCGATCCGTAGTAGGTGCCTGCCTGTCGACCCTCGACGGCCAGCGCCGCGGTCTCGAAAGTCTGCCGCGATTCCGGACCGTGCCCGGACAGCCGTGCCGTATCGTCCAACCGCGCCGGCTTCTCATGGGGTACGCCCGCCTCGTCGGTATAGCGACAGCCCCAGGCGATCTCGGCCATCGGCTCGGAGGCGCCCAGCGTCGGCTGCGCGGACGGCGGGTTCTCCATGCCGTAGATCGGTGTGTGATGGGCTGGGGGCCGATCGATCCAACTGCGCCCGCCGCCCTCTTCCGGCACGGAGCGGCTTTCTGCCCTGAGCGGGTTGTAGAAGGGGTTGCCGTTCCGCACAGTCGTCACCCGCTGCACGAACCCGATCCGCTCCGCGTCCACCTGCGGACCGGGCACCAAGGCCAGCGTGATGCTGCAGCCAGCATGGGCTGCCCCGTCCGGCTCGCTGGTCAGCTCATAGCGCGTGACGTCCCATGTGCCGCCGAGCGTCTCCAGCAGGGGCTGCAGAGCGAGCGGCGCAGCTTCGAGCCCAACCGCCGGCGCGCCGCCTGCCTGCTGGACCACATGCGCCAACTCATGTGCCAGGATCCCGCGTTCCGTCGTCGCCCCTGGCGCGCGGCGCCCCGGCGCGAAGGCGATGTCCGGCCCGAGTGTGAAGGCGACGGCACCCAGGCGGCCGGCCAACGTCCTGCTGCGCGGTCCATCATGCAGTCGAACCGCGCCCAGATCGCGGCCGAGGCGGCGTTCGAAATAGGCGCGGTCAGGCGCCGGCAACGGCACGCCAGCCTCGCCGAGCAAAGCGCGCAGCGGCGCGATACCGCCAACTGGGTTGCCGGCCCACAGCGGTGCTGGTGGTTCGGGACCGAGCAGCCGCGCCGCGGCCCGCTCGGCCGCCCGCTCACGGTCACCAGCCGCGCCGTCACGGGTAGCGCGCAAGACATGCACAGCTGCGAAATTATCGCCTGCGCTGTCAGCGCCGCAAGCTCCAAGCCGGCGCGACCTTGGCCGCTCGCTCCACCGCTTTGCTCCCGGCGCAGCTTGGCTGCCACGGTGTGAGAGTTCGATGCGTGGCCTGCGCGTCTCCGCAGCCGACGCCAGACGGCGGACGTGATCCGCCCAGGACGCCGCGCAGATGGCGGCGGTGGAGATCGCCGCCACTGGCGCTGCGCCGCTGGCACGCACTGAGTAGAACCGAGAGTATTCGCGGGACGGCAGAGGGCATCAGCACTGCCTATCGGCCCTGGGCAGTGCGGTCCTTGAAATGATCGTCCTACTCGGCGAAACGCAGAACCATGTTGTCGCCATCGGTGAGAACGCGATGGATCAGCTCTCGGTAGAAGGGCTGTCTTGAAGAGCGCGACGTGAATCTCTGAAAGCCCGCTTCATAACGGCTTCGCCAAGCGCCTGAGCAGGACAGTGGCTGCGGCGAGGACGAAGAAGGCGATGGCGGAGCTGTGCGTCGCTTCGTGGTCGCGAGCGAGGCGGCGGCATCGGGCGGTCCAGGCGAAGGTGCGTTCGATCACCCAGCGGCGGGGCTGCACGGCGAAGCCGCGGTGGCCAGGGTTCGGGCCGACGAGTTCGACGCGGACCTGCGTGGCGCCAGCGACGCGCTGTCCGGCATAGGCGCGATCTGCGTAGCACAACGCGATGAAGGGCCAGGGGCGACGCGAGGTGCGCAACAGCGCGACCCCGCCATGACTGTCATGCAGATCGGCGGGCGAGACGGCAGCCAGCAGCAGGCGCCCATCAGTGTCCACGAGCGCGTGGCGCTTGCGTCCGACGATGCGCTTGGCAGCGTCGTAGCCGCGCCGCCCGGCAACGCCGGTGCCGCCCGAGCGAGCTACCTGGGCGTCCACCACCGCAGCCGTTGGGGAGACGTCGCGCCCGGCCCGCTCGCGGTCGGCCGTCGCCAGCGCGTGGGCCATCCGCTCGAAGGCGCCGCTGCGGGCCAGCCGCAGGAACCAACGCAGGACAGTCTGCCAGGGCGGAAAGTCGCGCGGCAGGTGTCGCCAGGCGCAGCCGGTCCGCAGCACATAGAGCACACCGTCTAGCAGCGTGCGCATCGACCATCGGCGCGGCCTTCCGCAGCTCGCCGGGCCGGGCAGGAACGCCTGCGCGATCTGCCACTCCGCGTCAGTGAGCGACGTTGCATAGGGCTGGGCCAAGCGCACAAGCTTGGCCCGGGCGGCGGGGGTCCACATCGGCAGCCTCGAAGGACGTCAGACACCCCTCGAACGCTGCGGACCGCCGCTCACCCCGCCAACGAGCTAATCGTCGCTGTTCTGACGCGGTGCGAAGGCTTGGCCAAACGCGACGTCGCTCGTCCCGGCGAAGCGCGCGCGCAGCTCGCGCTTGAGCAGCTTGCCGGCCGTGTTGCGCGGCAGCGCGTCAGCCAGGATGACCCGTTTGGGTACTTTGAACGGCGCAAGGTGCGCGCGGGCGTGCGCGACGAGCTCCCGCTCCGCCTCCTCCGCCGTCATGCGCGGGGCCTCGGCTCGGAGCACCACCACGGCCGCGACCGCCTCGATCCAGCGCGGGTCGGGCACCGCGATCACCGCCACCTCCGCGATGGCGGGGTGGGTGAACAGCGCCTCTTCCACCTCCCGGCTGGCCACCAGGGTGCCGCCGGTGTTGATCAGGTCCTTCGTGCGGTCGACGATCGTCAGGTAGCCTTCCGCATCGGCTGTGGCGACGTCACCGGAGTGGAACCAGCCGCCCTCGAAGGCGCGCGCGGTCTCCTCCGGCATGTCCCAGTAGCCGACGAGGAGCTGCGGCGAGCGGTGCACGATCTCGCCCCGCTCGCCCGACGCCACGTCACGCATCTCCGCGTCCACGAGGCGGCTCTCGACGTTGAGCACGGGGCGGCCCACGGAGCCCGGGCGTGCGTCGTGCTCCTCGGGCTTCAGCACAGTCGCGAGCGGCGCGATCTCGCTCTGGCCGTAGCAATTGAATGGCCGAACGCCGGGAAGGCGGTCGCGGAGCTCATGCAGCACCGGCACGGGCATGATCGAGGCGCCATAGTAGATCTTGAGCAGAGAGCCGACGTCGCGCCGGCCGAAGTCGGCGTGGCGCAGCAGCCCGATCCAGACCGTTGGCGGCGCGAAGTAGGAGGTCACGCGGTGCCGCTCGAGCAGCTCCAGCACGCGCGCGGGCTCCGGCGCTTCGATCAGGATCGTCCAGGCGCCGACGAGGAGCGCCGGCATCATGAAGACGTGCATCTGCGCGGAGTGATAGAGCGGCAGGCTTCCGAGGATGCGGTCGCTGCCGGCCAATTCCAGGTCCACGATGCAGCTGATGTACTGCGAGATCAGCGCGCGGTGGGTCATCATCGCGCCCTTCGGTGCCCCGGTGGTGCCGGAGGTGTAGAGCAACTGGACGACGTCGCCGTCGCGCACGTCCTCGCCGGGGGGCTTGTCACCGGGTGAGCCCCAGCGAGGGTCTAGCGCCGTCGCCACCACGTCCAGCTCGCCGCCGTTGGCGCCGTCGAATGTGCCGGCGATGGCGATCCCGAGTCGATGGCGCACCTGCTCAGCCGTTGCGCGCAGCGCCGGCTGGGTCAGCAGGGCCGACGCACCGGACTGGCGAGCGATATACTCGAGCTCGCCCGCGGTCAGGGCGTAGTTGGCGGGCACGTGGACGAGCCCGGCCCGCGCGCAGCCGAGCCAGGCGAGGAGGTAGCCGTCGGAGTTGCGGCCGTAGGCGAGAACCCGATCGCCGGGCTTCAGCCCAGCGGCGAGCAACCGGCGCGCGACGCGGTCCGCGGCGAGGTCGAGCGCGGCGTAGGTCCAGGTCCGGTCATCGAACACGAGGGCGTCGCGGTCCCGGAAGCGCGCGGCGGAGCGCCGCAGCGCGTCTCCGATCGTGTCGCGCCGGATGCGGGGCAATGCCTCAGGGGCAGCCGAGCCTGCAGGGCCCATGGTCCTCTCCTCGAGCGGAGGCGCCCGGACGCCGGCGCGCCCGAAGACAGGCTAGGCGCCATGCGCCGGCGGAGTCACGCCAAATGGCCGGGCAGGGTATCCGCGGCACGAGTGGAGGTGACGATCGGCAGAGCGACCGCTCAGGCGCGGTCGCTCCGTCGAGCTACGTTGCGATGCGTTTCTGAATCGGGCTCTGAGCCGGACTCCGGCTCCGTTGGAGACACGCATGTGCTCGAAATCGGTTCGGCGATACCGCCATCAGGCCGCCCGGCGCCAAGACTTTCGATGCTGGTACTGCGCCTTCCCGATATGGGATGAGGATCCCGCCACCTTCGCTGAGCGGCACAGCCTTTCCGTACGGCTTGCGCAGCGCTTCCGCTGCACAGCGGAGCATCTGCAAGCTCGATCCACCGGCGGTGCGGACACGTCCGACAACATCGTGGCAGCTTGTGCGCACTGCAATTCGACGCGGCACAGGCGCAAGAACCCACCCTCGCCCGAAGTTTTCCGCACCCAGGTCGCGAGGCGGATGGAGCGGGGCCGCTGGCATCCTGCGCCGGCACACAGCGCGTTTGCGGTGAGCCGGGAAGCGACGCCGATGAAGGACGCGGAGATTGCTGCCACCGGCGCTGCGGCTCCGCAGCGCGAGACCCCAGCACAGGGCTGATCATGACCGCGACCGACGAACCGGGCTGCAGCGATGCCGCGCCGGAACCTGCTATTGCGGCCGCCGTGGCCGACGTTCCGCTCGTGGCGCACCGCGCGGCCACCGCGCCTGCCACCGTCGACCGTGCCGGACGCACCGTCGAGGTGGTGTGGTCCACCGGCGCGCGGGCCCGGAACTTCGTCCCCGCCCTCGGCCCCATCACCGAGGAGCTGGAGATGTCGCCGAACGCGGTGCGCATGGATGCGCTCCACTCCGGCAACGCGCCGGTGCTGAACACCCATCGCAGCATGGACGCCCGCGACGTGCTCGGCCGCGTCACCGCCGCCCGCCTCGATCGCGGCCGCAGCTACGCCACCCTGCAGTTTTCCGCCGCCGCGGACGTCGAGCCGGTCTGGCAGCGCATCGCGGACGGCACGCTGCGGGCCGTCAGCGTCGGCTACCGCGTGCATCGCTACGAGCTCCGGCCCGACGCCGCCACCGGCACCACCATCCACCGTGCGGTGGATTGGGAGCCCTTCGAGATCTCCGTCGTGCCGGTCCCGATCGACCGCGACGCCGCCGTCCGCGCGCAGGGGGACCAGGGCTCCCCCACGCCCGCCATCGAACTCGCCCTGCCCGCTGAGGATCCGCCCATGCCCAACACCACCGACACCCCGGCGGCGCCGGAACACCCGTCTCCGCCCGAGCCGGAGCGCACCGCGCCGTCGTCCCCGCCGCCCACCGACAACGCAGCGGAGGCCGTGCGCGCCGAGCGCGGCCGCATCGCCGGTATCGACACTGCCGTCGAGGCCGCCCGCGCCCTCCTGCCGGGCGACAGGGTGGCCGCCCTGCGCGCCGAGGCCGTCGAGCGCGGCTGGTCCCCGGACGACACCCGCCGCGCCCTGTTCGACGCCCTGGTCCGCCATGCGCCCCGTCCCTCCGTCCCGGCCAACCCCGCCGCCCACGGCGCGCCGCCGCGGACGGAAATCCTCGACGCCATGGCCGAGGCGATCGCCGCCCGCGCCATGCCGGGTTACCAGCCCCAGGGCACCGGCCGCCACGCCGAGTTCATGGGCTGGCGCCCCTCCGACATGGTCCGCGAACTCCTGTCGCTGGACGGGCAGACGCAGGTGCCGCGCGATCCGGTGCGCCCGGCAGAGCGCGCCTTCCACACCACTTCCGACTTCCCCGCGCTGCTCTCGGCCGCGGCGAACAAGATGCTGCTGGCCGCCTATGCGCCGGCGGCGCCGACCTACCGGCAGATCTTCCTCCGGCGCGATTTCCGGGACTTCAAGCCGCACCGGCACCTCCGCATCGGCGACTTCCCCGTCCTGCAGCCGCTGGCCGAGAACGGCGAGATCCAGGCCGGCACCATGTCCGAGAGCCAGGAGATCGTGCTCCTGCAGACCTTCGCCCGGCGCATCCGGGTGACCAGGCAGATGCTGGTCAACGACGACCTCGGCGCCTTCACCGACTTCGCCGCCATGATCGGCCGCCGCGTCGCCGACTTCGAGAACGCCACGGCCTATGCCCTGATCAACCTCGCCAATGGCGATGGCCCGACGCTCACCACTGGCAACGCCCCGGTCTTTGCCACGGCGGCGGGGCGGGCGAACAAGGCCGCGGCAGGGACGATCCTGAACGAGGACAACATCGCGGTCGGCCGAACCGCCATCATGAAGCAGCGCACGCTCGACGGCCTGCCCATCTCGCTCGGCCGCAGCATGCGGGTGCTGGTCGGCCCGACGCTGGAGCTGTCGGCGCTGAAGCTCACCGCGGCGATCACGCCGGGCAGCTCCGGTGCGGTGAACCCCTATGTCGGGCTGCTGCAGCCGGTGGTGGAGCCGCTGATCGCGGCGAACCGCTGGTATCTCTTCGCGGAGACGCCGACCACGCCGGTCTATGTCTACGGCTACCTCAACGGCGTCGAGGGGCCGCAGGTCACCACCGGGCCGGTATCCGGCGTCGATGGCATCGAGGTCGGCGTCATCTTCGACTTCGGCGTCGGCGCGATCGACTGGCGTGGCGCCTGGTTCAACCCGGGCAACTGATCCCCTTCAACCCACCACAGCCGCTTCGTCGAGGGCGCCCCCTGGGGCGCCTTCGGCGTTTCAGGAGACGCATAAAGCCATGCGCAACATGATTCGCCCCGAGGCGCGCTCCATCCCGATGGCGGTGCCCTATGCCGGGGGCATCCTCTCCGGCCAGGGCATGCTGGTCGGCGCCTTCTTCGGCGTCGCTGCTTCCGACGCGGCGCAGAACGCCACTTTCGAATGCGAGACCCGCGGCGAGTTCGATCTCGCCAAGGACCCGACTCAGGCGATGACGGCCGGGGCACGGGTGTTCTGGGACAACACCAATCGCCGCCTCACCACGACGGCCATCTGCAACTTCCAGGTGGGCATCGTCACCGAGGCCGCGCTCGCAGCCGACACCACCGTGCACGTCATGCTCGCCCGCGTGCCGGCTGCTGGGGCGTGACGGCCTTCGACGCCGCGCTGGCGGTGCTGGCGGCGGATCCGCACCTCGGGACCGACGCCACCTGGCAGCGCGGCGCGGAGCCGCCGGTCACGCTCCGCGTGCTGCGCTCGTCGCCGGACCAACTCCGGGACGCCTTCGGCACCACGCTGGTCCAGGCCACGGACGTGCTGACCGTGCGGGTCGATTCCCAGCCCGACATCCAGGCCGGCGACGTCTTCGCCCTCGGCGCCGAAGTCCTCACCGTGCAGCACACCGAGCGCGACGCCACGGGCGTGGCCTGGCGCGTCCTCTGCCAGCGATAGGAGCCGGCCATGCCGCACAACAGCCTGACCGGTTGGGCCATCCTGTTCGACCTGCTGCTGGGCGCCGCGGCAGGCCTCGCCGGCGGCTTCGTGCGCTGGAACCACCCGGAGCGGCGCCGGCTTGGCTTGTGCCTGGTCTGGGAGGTGCCCTCCGCGCCGCTGGTCGGCAGCGCCGGCTACGCGCTCGGTGGCCTGCTGGAGTTCAACGAATATGGCCGGTTCCTCTTTGCCTTCGTGTTCGGCTACCTCGGCCAGGCGGAGCTGAACGATCTCGCTGTCGCCCTGCTGCGCCATCGCGCCGGCCTGCCGCCGCGGGATCCGCCCGCGTGAGGCTTTCCGCCGTCGTCGGCGACCTGCGCAAGGTGCTGGCGGCGGAGGCGCGCACCGGCGAGCGCGCGGCCATGTCGGCGATCCGGACGGAAACCGATCAGGTGAAGGGTGAACTGAGCCAGCAGGTCACGGGCTCGCTCGGCGGCAATGCTCGTGGCATCGCCAATGCCTGGTGGTCACAGATCTTCCCGCGCACGGGGCGGTCGCTGCGGCCGGCCGGGCTGGTTTGGACGAAGGTGCCGGCGATTATCGACGCCTTCGAGCGCGGGGCTGTCATTCGCGCCAAGGGTGGCCGCAAGTTCCTGGCGATCCCAACCGGCTTCAACGCGGCCAGGGGACGGCGGGGGCGTGGTGAGAAGGGCATGCGCGTCACGCCTGGGCAGATGGTCGCCTCAGGCCAGGCCTTCCTCCGCCCGTTCAAGTCCGGCCGCGGCTATGTCTGGTGCTTGCCGCTGCGCGCGGGCGAGCAGACCGGCCGGCGCCGGCGCACCCGCCTCATCGCCGGTGGCGTGGCCGAGATCGGCACGAGCAACCGCAAGGGGCGCGAGGCCTGGGCGCGCGGCATGCTGGAGCGCGGCATGGCGCCGATGGTCCTGCTGCTGCCGCAGGTGACGCTCACCAAGCGCCTCGACGTGAAGGGCGCCGCCGAGCGCGGCCTGCGGCGGCTGCCCGGCAGATTTGCCGCTGCTTGGGACCGCGAGAGCGGGAGGGCAGCATGAGCAAGCGGGAGAACGCCATCGCAGCGTTGCACAGCCGGCTCGTGACGTCTCTCACGACTCAGAACCCGGCTCCCGTCGTGCTGCGCAGCGAGACAATCCCGCAACGCATCCCGCACGGCGGGCTCGTCGTGCTGCGTGACGGTGACACGGTGGAGGAGACGGCGATCCTTTCGCCGCTCTGCTGGGCCATTGAGCATCGAGCTGACGTCGAGGTCACCGTCGTGGGCGCGACGCCCGCGGCGCGCTCCGCGCTGCTCGACGCGCTGCTCGTCGTCATCAGCGACGCCATCACTGCCGACCGCACGCTCAGCGGGGCGGTGGAATGGGCACAGCCCGGGTCGCCCGAGTTCCAGGACACCGAGTTCGAAGGCGCCGCGGCGGCGCGATCCGCCCTCGTGCTCGTCACCCTCTGGTTCACCACCGCCGGCACCACGCTGGCCTGAGACCCTGCCGAAAGGACGACACCCATGCCGCGTGCCATCGGCGCCAACTGCCGCCTGCTCATGCTGCCGGAGGAAACCTACGGCACCGCGCCGACCGACGACTTCCGGCGCATGCCCTTCCTGTCCTGCGATCTCGGCGCTGAGCAGCCGCTGCTCGATGCCGACGTCCTCGGCGTCGGCAATGGGCGCGATCCGGCCGCGCCCTTCCTCGACACCGTGACGGTGCAGGGGCAGGTCGTCGTGCCGGTGGACTTGAACAACATCGGTCACTGGCTGCGGCTGCTGCTCGGCCCGCCCATCACCACCGGCACCAGCCCGAACTTCACCCACAGCTTCGGCTCGGGCGCCGCCATGCTGCCGTCGAACAGCATCGAGATCTGCTACCCCGACGTGCCGAGCTACGATCTCTGCACCGGCGTGCGCGCCGACACGCTGGAGATCGACTTCTCGCCGAGCGGGCCGGCCACGGCGACCTTCGGCCTCATGGGCCAGGGCTCGGCACGTGGCGCGTCCTCCACCGGTGGCACGCCCGTCACCGCCGCCTACACCGCTTTCAACAAGGCGCAGGGCGCCATCAGCCGCGGCAGCAGCCCGCTCGCGCAGGTAACTGGGGCGCGGCTCAACTACGCGAACAGCATGGAGATGGTGCGCACCATCCGCGTCGGCCGAAAGGTGGAAGGCGTCGATCCTGGCATCGCGCGCGCCACGGGCCAGATCACCGCGCGCTTCGCAGACACTACGCTGCTGACGCAGGCGCAGAATGGCACGCCAGCGGAGTTCGCCTTCAACTACACGATCGACGCGAACCGCAGCATCACCTTCACGATGCACGAGGTCTACCTGGCGCTGGCCAAGACGCCGATTGAAGGGCCGGCCGGTGTCGAGGCGAGATTCGAGTTTCGCGCCGCCTTCAACTCCACGGCGACGCGCATGATGACCGCGGTGCTCAAGAATGATCTGGCCGCGGCCGTGTACTCGTGAGGGCTATTCGGTGCGGCCGATCTGCCGCAGGCTTCGAGGCCGCCCTCGCTGCTGGCGCTGGCGGCGCGACGCATCGTCACTCGATGCGGACGCCCGCGCGCTCCACGACGCCTCGCCACTTGTCCATCTCGGCCAGCACGAAGCGCGCGAAGGCCGCGCGGTCGAGGGTGCCGGGCTCGGCGCCTTGCCCCGCAAAGCGCTCGCGCACTGCGGGGCTGGTCAGTACCTCCCGCGCCTCCGCGGCGACCCGGTCCGCCACTGGGGGCGCCATGCCGCCGGGGCCGTACAGGCCGAACCAGGCTGTTGCCTCGAAGCCCCTGATGCCGGCCTCGTCCATCGTCGGCAGGTCCGGCGCGGAGGGCGCCCGCGTTGCGCTGGTGACCGCGAGCGCCCGCAGCCTGCCAGTAGCGAGATGCGGCAGCACCGTCGGCAGGCTGTCGAACATCATCGGGATCTGCCCGCCGAGGAGGTCGGTCATCGCTGGGGCCGCGCCGCGGTAAGGCACGTGGACGATGTCGAGCCCCGCCATTGCCTTGAACAGCTCTCCCGCCAGGTGGTTGGCGCCGCCGACGCCAGTGGAGCCGAAGCTGAGCCTCCCGGGATTGGCCTTGACGTAGGCAACAAGCTCCGCGACCGACCTCGCGGGCACGGAGGGATGCACCACGAGCGCGTTCGGAACGGTCGCGACCAGCGCTAACGGCGTGAAGTCCGCGCGCGGGTCGTAAGGTAAGCTGCGCATGAGGCTCGGGTTGATCACGTGGTGCGTCGCGGTCAGCAGGAGCGTCGTGCCGTCCGGCACTGCGCGCGCGACGTCGGCAGAGCCGATCGTCCCGCCGGCGCCGCTCTTGTTCTCAACCACGACGGTCGTGCCGCGGCCCTCCGCCATGAGCTGCGCGAGGTCCCGCGCCAGGATGTCCGTCGTGCCGCCGGGCGGGAAGGGCACGATGATGCGCGTAGCGCGTGCTGGCGCCTGGGCGCGGGCCGCCGCGGCTGCCAGCGGTGAGCCCGCGGTGGCGAGGAGCAGGGTTCGGCGCAGCAGGGGCATCTCGTCCTCCCTTGGTGGCCGCCTTGCCCGGCGGCCGCATTATTGGCGCCCACCAGATGAAGCGCCGCCGGCGGGCGAAAGCGGCTGTCGCGTCGTGGCCTCAGACGGCGGCTAGGTCCTTCGGGAACTCGGCCATGGCCTCACCCTGGGCGATGAGCTCGCCGCGCTGGTTGCGCACTTCCACCTCCAGCGTCGCCCAGCGACCCTTCACCGTCTCGAGCTTGCGTGTCACGCGTGCCGTCGGCGTGATGGTGTCACCGGGGCGAACGGGCGCCTTCCAGCGTGTCTCAAGCCGTCGATGCTGGCCACCGCGGGCATAGGTCCAGTCCGTCAGCATCCGGCTGATCAGGCCGAAGTTCGTCATCCCATGCATGATGATGCCGCCGAACTGTGTCTTGCCGAAGCTGCCCTTCATGTAGTCGTCGTCGAGGTGCAGCGGGTTGTAGTCGAGCGAGGCATCGCAAAAGGCACGGATGGTCTCCCGCGTGACGGCGAAGGGCTCGCCGCGCACCGCCTCGCCCTCGGCGATGGCGTCCCAGGCGTCGGTCATAATCCTGGCGCTCCTGCTCACATCGGGCGGATGGTCTGACCGCGGCCTGCGCAGATCACCTCGTCCCTCTCATTGAAGAACACGTTGTCGTGCACGGCGAAGAGCCGGTCCTTCCGGATGAACTTGTCCAGGCACCGCGCCTCCAGCCGGATCAGGTCGCCGGGCCGGGCGGGTCGGTGATAGGTCCAGCACTGCCCCGCGTTGATCGTGCCCGGGCTGCGCATCCAGTCGTCCGGCGGCGTA
The DNA here is from genome assembly GCF_027856955.1 of Falsiroseomonas oryzae. Classification (GTDB taxonomy): domain Bacteria; phylum Pseudomonadota; class Alphaproteobacteria; order Acetobacterales; family Acetobacteraceae; genus Falsiroseomonas; species Falsiroseomonas oryzae. The sequence goes on from NZ_JAPSMD010000005.1 coordinate 18,208, forward strand.
CAAGAGAACATCAGCAGGATGTGGATCGAGGGCGGGGCGATCAGCCCGCCATACGGCGAGCGCCGCGCGTAGTCCTCGTCGAAGTAGAGCGGGTGCATGTCGCCGACGGCGCGGCAGTAGCCGTGGATTGCTTCTAGCGTCAGCCTGTAGGGGAGAGTCCGGCGGGGCTCGCCAGGGACCAGATCGTCCCAAGTCTTTCGCGCCGCGGCATCCTTCCAGAAATCCGTCTCGAAACTTGGCTCCCTGGCCGGGGCTGTCGTGCCAGTCGGCTGCGACATCGCGCTTCCTCCGCTCCGTTTGTCCGATGGTGATGCGGCGCGCCTGCCGGCGCAATGGGCAGCGCCGTGAGGCTATATGCGCCGCGCGCCTCATCGCCCTTGGCTGACGGCAGTTTTCCACTTCCTGAACGGGGTTCCGCTGCATGCTCACCCTCGACATCCCCGTCGAGCCGTATTGGCTCGACCTGCCACGCGGCGTGCGCGTCGAGATCCGGCCAGTCACCACCGCAGTGGTGGCTGCGGCGCAGGCCGCCGCGTCGCGCCGGCTCGGCGCGATCCGCGCCGCAACGCCGGATCTCGATCAGGACATGTCGCGCGGCCTGTCCTTCGCCTTCCTGGTCAAGGCGCTCGCGCGCCACGCCGTTACCGCCTGGGAGGGCATCGGCGACGCGGCGGGTTCGCCGCTGCCGCTGTCGCCTGAGGCGGTCGAGCGCCTGATGGACCTCGACGACATCGCCGCCGCCTTCTGGGACCGAGCCACAGCGCCGGTCGCCGCCGTGGCCGCCGAGGGAAACGGCTAAGGGCTCGCGCCGTCTGGCACTTCGGCCGTGGGTCCGATTACTGCCGCGGCTGCGATGCGCTCAGCCGCGATTGCGGCAACGCCTGCCCCTACACCGCCCATGTACCCTGCACGGTTGAGGGCGCGGCCGTGTGGAGCGCCGGCACCGCCTGCGTGACGGCGAGCAGCGTCGGCGCTGATCTCGATCTCGCCTGCGCGCTGGCGATGGCGCGCGAGCTAGGCGCCTCCGGCTGGGCCGTCGCTGAACTGCTGACCGCGCTGCGCCTTGGCCTCGCCGAGGGTCTGGCGGCACGGAACACTCCCACCCCGGACGCCGGAGGTGTCGCCCATGGCGGATAGCACCCGCCGCGTCTCGGTGCGGCTCTCGCTGGATGACGCCGCGCGCGTGAAAGCCGGGCTGCGCGAGGTCGGCGAAACCGGACAGCGGAGCCTGGAGCGGATCCAGGACGGCGCCGACAAGGCCTCGCGCGCGCTGTCGCTGATGGACGTCGCCACCCGCGGCATCCAGGTCGCCGGCGATGCCGTCGCCGCACGCGCCCTGGTCCAGGCCGGTGACGCGCTCACCCAGAGTCTCTCCCGCCCGCAGAACGCCACCGGCTCGGTGGAGCGCGCGGGGCAGGTCTGCGAGGCGCTCTACCGCAACGCGCTGCAGACCGGCGTCGCGGTCGGCGAGAGCGTCGATGCCTTCCAGCGCTTCTCGATCGCCGCCCGCGAGATCGGCGCCACCTCCGACCAAGTGGTGCGCCTCGTCGGCGGCCTGCAGCGCGTCGCCATCGTCTCCGGCGCCTCGGCAGGGGAGATCAGCAGCGCCACGCTGCAGCTCGCCCAGGCGCTGGCCTCCGGCGTCCTCCAGGGCGACGAGCTGCGCTCCATCCTCGAGGCCATGCCGCTGCTGGCCGAGGGCCTCGCGCGTGAGCTCGGCGTCTCCATCGGCCAGCTGCGGCAGATAGGCTCGGAGGGCGCCGATCAACGTGGTGTTCAACGTCAGCACGCCCGACGTCGGTGGGTTCCGCGCCAGCCAGGGGGCAATCCTGGCCGAGTTCCACCGGGCGCTGCGGCGGAGCCAGCGGAGCATCTGATGGCCTTCGACGATGTGCGCTTTCCCGACCGCATCGCGCTGGGTGCGGAGGGCGGCCCGACCTTTGCCACCATCATCACCACCTCGACCGGCGGCCACGAGCAGCGCCAGGCCAACTGGGCGGAGGCACGGCGGCGCTACAACGTTGCGACGGGCCTCAAAGGGCGGGCCGACGTCGAGGCGCTGCTCGCCTTCTACATCGCCCGGCGCGGCCAGCTGCGCGGCTTCCGGTTCAAGGACTGGTCCGACTACCAGCTGCCGCGCCAGCTGATCGGCATCACCGACGGCACGCAGGCCACGTTCCCGCTGGTGAAGCTCTACAGCAGCGGCGGGAGCAGGTGGCGCGGCGCATCACGTGCCCGGTCGCTGGCAGCGTGCGCTGCTGGGTGGCCGGCACGGAGCGCAGCCTCGGCCCCGGCTCGGCGCAGGTCCAGGTCGATGTCGCGACCGGCATGATCACCCTCGGGACGGCACTGCGCGCCCTGGCGGACCAGGTGGTCGAGGCGCAGTGCGAGTTCGACGTGCCGGCGCGGTTCGACACCGACGCGCTGTCGCTGACGCTGCGCACCCATGACATCGGCGAGTGGTCCAGCATCCCCGTGGTGGAACTGCGCGAGCCGGATGAACCCGAGACGCTCTAACCGCGCCCAAGCACCCTCAGGCCGGCAGTCCGAGCTCAACAAACTGATCAAGCCGCGATTTCCAGGCATCGAGTATGGGACCTGGGAGCGACGCCGCTACACGCTCCACCGAGATTCCTGCATAGGCGTCACGCAGGCGACGGACCGCTACGCGCGCCTCCTGGCGCGCATCGAGCGCGATGAGGCACGGCACCAGCGTGACGTTCAGCCAGTTCGCACGAGGGTTCTCCGTGAGCGCCCTGCGATGCCAAACTGCAGCCTCCGCGTGGCGGCCAGCGCTGAGATACGCGCCGCCAAGGCCAGCCCAACAGTTCGCAAGCGGCGCACCTCGCTCCTTCAGCGATATAGCTCGCCGATACTGCGTGATGGATCGCTGCGCCTTGCCGTAGTTCAATTGCAGGCAGGCACTCCGCTCCCATGCCCAGGCGAACGACGGATTAATGGCCAAGGCGCGCGCCAGCAAAGCGTCGGCCAAGTCCGCCTGGCCTGCCCAGGTGGCAACGCAGCTGCGCGCCGTCAGCACGGACGGGTCACCGACCTGATCAAGCTCTGCCGCACGGGCTGCTAGGGCCTGCGCCTCGGACCGCCCAGCGGCTGGATCGCGCATCTGGTGATAAAGCACCAGCTGCATGCGGCACCATGCTTGCAGGGCGACGGGGGCTGCTGCCAGAGGATCCAGGTCTGCTGCCTGCTCCACGAGTTCGAGGGCACGCCTTGCGCTGTCCGAGTCAGCCGCCAGCACGAACGGCATCGCACGCGAAAGCAGGCCGCACGCGTTGAGCTCGGCCGGCGACCGCACGAGCTCGACCCTCTGATCTGCCCCCTTCAGACACTGCTGGATCGCGAGACCAGCCGACAGGACGATCCGATCTCGCAGCCCGAATATGTCACTCTCTGCGCCCTCGAATGCGTCGCCCCAGACGTGACGTCCCTCAGCCGCCAGGTCGACAAGGTAAAGGACAACGCGCATTCCGCCGCTTGCCAAGGACGACACCTGCCCGGCCAGACAGTGGCGTGCAGCAGGCAGCCGGGCACCCTGCGCTGGCGATGAGCGCGCGAGGCGTACGGAGATTCCGTACGATTGGAAAAGTGTCTTGGCGAGTTCCTCGGCCACTGCCTCGGCGAGCAATCGCTCATCCATTCGGGCAGCGACGGAGCGTATTGGCATCATCACAAGCGAAGGCGCCTGCCGATGGACTGCCACATGAGGCAGCCGGAAATCCGCGGCACTGCACTGTCGAGAGAATTGTAGCTGAGAGCGAGCGTCTTTCGGATCGAGTGTCGCCTGCGCAGCCGTGCCTTGGCCTCGCATGAGCGTCGCGGACGGGTTCTCACCGAACCGCCGTCGATAGGCAGCAGAAAAGCGGCCGAGGTGCGCGAAGCCGAAACGCGTGGCGACGTCAGTGACGGTAATCGCATTGTGAGCAGGTGAGAGGAGCGCGTCATGCACGGCGCTGAGGCGCATGCTCTGGAAGTGCGCAAGCGGCGCCTCGCCAACGAACGCCAGAAACTGCCGGTGCAGAGTTCGTGGCACCACACCGGTGACCCGAGAGAGTTCCTCTGCTGTGATGCGCCGTTCCAGCGCCTCACGCATATAGAGGATGGCGATCCGCACACCGCGCGGAACGGCTCGTGCAGCGTTCGGAATGACGGGGCGGTTTGTCTCCATCGAGATCGCTCCGACCGGCTCGGACGTCAGCCTTGCGTCAGCGCTGTCCTGGGCAAGCGGCCGACACAGGTTAGCGGACCGCGGCTGCGGCGGGGTGCCGAATCTGTCCGATACCGGCTGGAGTTGACCGAAAGCGGATAGTGGCCTTGCGCCCCGCCGCCGCACGCTCTCGCCCGGCAGCGATTTCAGCCGAACCAACGCGCCGCGCGAGGAGAGACGTCATGTCCCTGCCGAACTGCCTGGCAGCCGTCGTGCTCTTGATCGACGTCTCGGGGTCGATCGACAACTCGCACTACGCCGCGCAAAGGGACGGTACCGCGGCGGCTTTCGAGCATCCTCAGGTGATCACCGCGATCGAATCGTCGGGGGGCATCGCGGCGACTGTGGTGGAGTTCGCGTATCGGTCTACCACGCAGCTGTCCTGGACGATCATTCGAGATGAAATGTCTGCACGGCAGTTCGCCACCGACATTCGGGCACTCGGCCGCAGCGACAATGGCTTCATCACCGCAATCGGTGATGCGATAGAGCACGGCCGTGCGCTGCTGCGATCGGCGCCCTGCCTGGCGGAGCGCCGTGTCGTCGATGTCTCCACCGATGGTTATGCGGAGGGTGGCCGCATCGGTCCGGTTCAAGCGCGCGATGCGGCGGTCGCCGATGGAATCGAGATCAATGCACTTCTCTTCGATGCGACCGTAGACCCGGATGCTGAGCCGTATGACATGGATGAGATTCACGCCGCAGAGGATTGGCTGCGACGCAATGTGGCGACGGGGTTTGTTCGCCTTACACACCGGACGGGCACCTATGGTGACGCATTCCGGCACAAGCTGGTCCTGGAGATTGCTGGTCACCCGAGATGATCCGGTGCGCTCGCCCTGGACATTGCGCACCCATGACCTGGGCGAGTGGTCCAGCATCCCCGTCGTGGAGCTGCGAGAATGAAATCTGTCTCCGCCGGCCTCGCCGCGCATCTCGCCGGCCAGGCTACCACGGTGGCGACGCTCTGGCGTGTCCAGCGCCGCGACGGTGCCGTGTTCACCTTCACCGACCACGACCGCGACATCGTCTATGGCGGCGAGACGTACTTGGCCGCGCCCGGCTACCAGCGGGCGGCGATCGCCACCGGGGCTAGCCTGGCCGTCGACGAGACGGAGTTGCTCGGCCTGCTGGACAGCGCGGCGCTCGATCCAGCCGAGCTCCGCGCGGGCCTCTGGGACCACGCCGAGGTGCGGATCTTCGCGGTGAACTGCGCGAACCTGGCGGACGGCGAGCTCAAGCTTCGCCGAGGCCGACTGGGCGAGGTCGTCGCGCGCGACGACGGGTCCTTCAGTGCCGAGCTGCGTGGCCTGGCGCAGCCGCTTCAGGCGGTGATCGGCTCGGTCTACCAGCCCGAGTGCCGCGCCGACCTCGGAGATAGCAGGTGCAAGCTGGACCTCGCCTATGGCGCCTGCTGGACGCAGCAGGCCGCGGTCGAGGCGGCGATGGACAGCACGACGCTGGTCTTGGCCGATGACGGCATTGGTGCCTTCGCCGGCAGCTATTTCGCCGGCGGCGTGGCGATCTGGCAGTCCGGCCCGAACGCCGGCATCGCGCGCGAGGTGCTCGCGTGGGACCAGGCCAGCCGCACCATCGCACTCTTCGCGCCGCCACCGGTTGCGCCGGCCGTCGGCGACGTGCTGCACCTCCAGCCCGGCTGCGACAAGCGCAAGGCGACCTGCCAGGCCGTCTTCGGCAACTACCTCAACTTTCGCGGCGAGCCCTTCGTGCCGGGCGTGCTGGCCACGGTCAGCGCGCCGGCATGACCATCGATGAGGCGGCGCGCGCCTATCTGGGCACGCCCTGGCGGCATCTCGGCCGCAGCACCACCGGCCTCGACTGCATCGGCCTGGTGCTGCTCGCCGCGCGCGACAACGGCCACGCTCTGCCCGACCCGGCGCCTTATGCCCGCGAGCCGCAAGGGACGGCATTGCTGGAGGGCATCCTGGCCCACGCGGTGCGCGTCCCCACGGTGGAGCCAGGCGACGTGCTGCTGTTCCGCATGGGCCTGTATGGCGGGCATGTCGGCATCGCCTCCACCCATCCCGCTTGGCGCGCCCCCGCCTGCATCCACGCCTACGCGCCGCACCGCCGCGTCGTCGAGCAGCCCATGGAGGGTGAGCTCGCCGCCGCCCTCATCGGCGCCTTTCGCCTGACGGAGTAACCGATGGCCCAGCTTGCCGTGGCCGGAGGCGGCGCCGCGCTCGGTGCGGCCCTCGGCTTCGTCATCCCCGGCGTCGGCACCCTGCTCGGCGCCCAGATCGGCTGGGCGCTGGGCGGCGTCGCCGGCGCGCAGCTCTTCCCGCAGCGCGGCCAGGACACCCAGGGCCCGCGCCTCACCGACCTCACCGTCCAGACCTCGAGCTACGGCGTGCCCATCCGGGTCGCGACCGGCCGGATCAAGCTCGCCGGCAACGTCATCTGGACCACCGAGATCGAGGAGGTCGCTTCGAGCCAAAGGGTGCGCGGCGGCAAGGGCGGCAGCCGCGGCCCCCGGCAGACCACCTACAGCTACGTCCTCTCCTGGGCGGTGGGCTTGTGCGAATGGCTCTCGCCCTCGCCGAACGCGCAGCTCCTCAAGATCTGGCTCGACGACAGGCTGGTCTTCGACGCCGAGGCCGCCACCGGCGTCATCCAGGTCCCGGGCCTGACCTGGCGCTTCTATCCCGGTAACGAGACCCAGCTGCCCGACCCGCTCACCGCCAGCATCGAAGGGGACGACGCACCCGCGCACCGTGGCCTGGCCTATCTCGTCTTCGAGCGCGTCCCGTTGGACCGCTTCGGCAACCGCATGCCGAACGTCACCGTGGAAATCGCCGGCACAGCCACGCGCAGCTTTCCCGAGCAGCCGGGCCAGCCGCCGGCCGCGCCGCTCTTCGCCTCCAGCCCGAGCGACTTCTTCATGGGCTCGGGCTGGAGCAACCGGGTCGCCGTCGATTACCGCCGCGGCCGCCTCTACGAGGGCCGCCGCCGGGCAGGGACGTTTGGTGGCGGCGCCGACGAGATGATCCGGGTCTACGACCTCGTCACCATGCGGACCATCGGCGAGCACCGCATCGACCAGGTGCTCGGCCACGTCTTCCCCGAAGGCGGCCCGCCGGACGACAGCAGCACCACCGCCAGCATCCTGCATGTCGGGGTGGACGGCTTCCTCTACATGACGGGCGGGCAGACCATGCGCGTGCCGCTCTGGAAGATCGATCCGGACACCATGCGAGGGGTGGCCTATTTCGGGCCGCTGCAGGGGTCGAACCCGGTCTTCGACAGCGACGACACCATCGCGCTGTTCGTGCCGATGCAGATCGCGAGCGTCGCCGTGCCGCAGCCCGATGGCAGCACCCGCTCGCTGGTGATCGTGCAGGGCGGGCAGGCCGGCGCGGTGACGATCGACGCCGCGATGATGAGCTACGTTTGGGGTGGGCGAGACGCCGTCTCGCCGCCGGCCATCCCCGGCGTGCACGGCATCTTCCACACCGACCGGCTGGACGTGCAGCTCGTGCCGGGCGACCGCCGCCCTGACGGCGCCGATCTCTGGTATCTCCGCGGCACCGGCTGGGACATCGACCCGCGGATCGAGGTCATCCGGCTGACCTACAGCCCCGCCCTCGCGGTCACCCGGACCGACGTCCCGCCGATCGACGTCCAAGCCGAGATCGATACGGGCGGGGCGCGGCCGCTGATTCACCATGCGTGGTGGGACGCCAGCGACGGGACCCTCGTCCTGACCATCAGGTCGTGTCCCATGGCGTGGTGTAGGAGCGCGATGATCCTCGGCGGGTTTTGCCGCCGGGTCAGGCTGGCACGGCCGAGAGCCTGACGGCGGCAGTATCGCTGAGGGTGCTGATGGCTTCCAGGGTCATGTAGCGCGACCGCCGGGTGGCCCATTCGTCGAACTGCTCGAGCAGGATGGCGCCGACGCGGCGGATGACGGCGGTCTCGTTGGGAGAGATCCCGACCACGTCGGTGCGGCGCTTGATCTCGCCGTTGAGGCGTTCGATCGGGTTGGTGCTGTGCAGCTTCGTCCGGTGTGCGGCAGGGAAGTGCATGTAGGCCAGGACGTCCTCCTCGGCACTGTCCATCAGGGTGGCGAGCTTCGGCACCTTGGGGCAGAGCTGGTCGGCAACGGTGCGCCACTGGGCGTGGGCGGCGGCTGCGTCCTCCTGGGCTTAGGCGGTGCCGATCCAGGCCGAGACGATGCGGCGCTGGGCCTTGCCAGCGTGCGCCAGCGCGTTGCGGGCGAAGTGCACGCGGCAGCGTTGCCAGGTGGCGCGCAGCACTTTCGTCACGGCGGCCTTCAGGCCGTCATGAGCGTCGGAGACGACGAGCTTCACGCCAGCCAGGCCGCGCCTCTTCAGGGAGCGCAGGAAGTCGAGCCAGAAGGGCTCCGCCTCGGAACTGCCGACCGCCATGCCGAGGACCTCGCGCCGCCCGTCAGCATTGACGCCGACCGCGATGGTCACCGCGACGGGGACGATCCGTCCGGCCTCGCGGACCTTCACGTAGGTGGCGTCGAGCCAGAGATAGGGCCAGTCGCCCTCGATGGGGCGGGCGAGGAAGTCGCGCACCCGCTCGTCGATCTCGGCGCAGAGGCGGCTGACCTGGCTGCGGCTGATGCCCTCCATCCCCATGGCGCGCACCAAGTCGTCCACGGAGCGCATCGAGATGCCCTGGACGTAGGCCTCCTAGATCACCGCCGTCAGTGCCTTCTCCGCCGTCCGGCGGAGCTCCAGGAAGGCCGGGAAATAGGAGCCGCGCCGGAGCTTCGGAATCCGCAGCTCGACTGTGCCGACGCGGGTCTGCCAGTCGCGGTCGCGGTAGCCGTTCCGCTGCACCAGCCGGTCCGGGCTGCGCTCGCCATGGGCGGCGCCCGTCACCTCGCCCACCTCCAGTTCCATCAGGCGCTGCGCGGCGAAGCCGATCATCTCCCTGAGGAAGGTCGCGTCGGAGCCCTTCTCCAGCATCCGCCGAAGGGCCATCGTCTCGTCGGTCATCGTGGTCGGTCCAAGGTCAGGGGTTGTAGGTCTCGACAACCCAACCCTACCGAGGATCACCGCGGTGGCCGCCCGGGGCGCTCCGCTTCGCTCAGCCAGGGGCTTCGCTACGCGCCCCGCGCTCTCCCACTCCTACACCACCACCCGGGACGCGACCGACAATCAGCAACGCCGGCAGCAGCGCCGGACCCTACAGCCGCTACTCGACCTTCAAGTACGCCCCCGGTTCGGGGGTGATCTGGAAGCTGGTCGACCACGCGCCGGTGGGTCGCTTCAACGGCGGGCCGGGCCGGATGGAGCGGGTGCTCGGCAGCACCTGGGGCCTGGGCGGCGACCTGGTACTGCAGACCGGCACCGGGCTGGCGACCTGGAACGCCGACGGCGCCGACTTCTCCAACCGCTTCTGGCTCGACGAGCAGGCCGCGGTGATCGGCTTCCCCGCCGGCTCGGATCTCCCGACCAAGCGCTTCCTGACCCGCGCCACGGCCACCGAGCTCACCCTTGGCGATGTCGTCCAGCAGCTCTGCGTCCGGGCCGGCCTCGCGCCGGGGGACATCAACGTCGCGGGCCTCACCGACAGCCTGCGCGGCTACCTCCTGCCGCCCCCCATGTCCGCCCGGGACGCGATCACCCCGCTGGCCAGCGCCTTCCTGTTCGACGCCGTCGAGCAGGACGACATGCTGCTGTTCCGCAAGCGCGCCGGCGGCGTGGCGGTCACCGTCCCCTACCCCGACCTGGTGCAGCAGCGGGCGGACGCGCCGGCGCTGAGCGAGCAGCGGGCCCAGGATGCCGAGCTGCCGCGCGAGCTGACCGTGCGCTTCCTCGATGTCGACCGGGCCGGGGAGCCGAACGCACAGTCCTGGCGCCGGCCGGTCAGCCCAACGCCGACGGTCGCGGCCACCGCCAGCAGCACGCTCGACCTGCCGATCCCCCTCACCGGCGGCGAGGCGAAGGCGATCGCACGGCGGCTCATCACAGCGACCTGGCGCGAGCGCACCCGGCTGACCTTTGCCGTGGGCCCGCGCCACGCCCGGCTGGTGCCGACTGACCCGATCACCCTCGGACTGGCCGACGGCGCCACGATCCGCTGTCGCGTGCTCTCGACGCAGCTCGGCGCCAACTGGACGACGCGGATCGAGGCGGTGACGGAGGACGCCGCAGCCCACGTGCTGACCGCCCCGGCGGACGGCGGCGCGGGCTGGGTGCCGCCGATGCTGCCGCTGCCCTATGCCGCCCGCCTGCTGCTGCCCGACCTGCCGCTGATCCTTGACGCCGATGATCTCGGCGGCGCGGGCCTGCGCGAATAAGCGCTGCTCGGCGGCTATCGCGGCCAGGCGTTTCGCGGGGCGGCCCTGCTTCGCAGCCCGGACCTGCTGGCCTGGGACGAGATCGGCGCCGTCACCCGCTCGGCTACCTGGGGTGTGGTCACCGCCATGCCGGCGCCACCGCTCAGCCCTTGGACCTGGGACGAGGCTGGGGTGCTGGAAGTCGTGCTGGAGAGCGGCGTGCTGGAGGGCGCCACGGCGCTGGAGGTGCTGAACGGCGAGAACACGGCGGCGCTGGTCGGTCCCGGCGGCACGGCCGAGGTGGTCCAGTTCCGGGATGGCGCCGATCTCGGCGGCGGGCGCTATCGGATGACAGGCCTGCTGCGTGGCCGGCGTGGCACCGAGGACCAGATCCCCGCCCGCGACACGGGCGACCTCTTTGTGCTGCTCGACGACGCGCTGCGGTTCCAGGCCGCGACTTCGGAGATCACGGCTACCCGCCACCATCGCGCGCCGACGATCTAAGAAACGGTGGAGACCGCGCCGGCCACGGTCAGCAAATTGGCGCGCGGCCGGGCGGAGCGGCCCTACGCGCCCGCGCATGTCACCGGCACCCGCGACGCCAGCGGCAACCTGACGATTACCTGTGTGCGTCGGACGCGGATGGATGGCGGCTGGGCCGACTACACCCGCGAGGTGCCGCTCAATGAGACCGCTGAAGCCTACGAGGTTGAAATCCTCGAAGGCGGCACCGTGGTGCGGACCATCACCGGATTGTTCGCACCCACCGCCACCTACAGCGCCGCTGACCAGACAACGGACTTCGGCTTGGCCCAGGCCTCCGTCCCCGTCCGCGTCTACCAGCTCAGCGCCATCGTCGGCCGCGGCATCGCAGCAAGGGCCACCCTATGACCACCCCGAACCTTGCCATCCCGCTCATCGTCGCCAGCCAGAGCCATAAGGAGGTCACGGCCAACGCGGCCTTCTCGGCGCTCGATCGCGCCGTCACCGGCACCTTCGTCGCGGATGTCGCGGCCGGTAACGTCACGCTCACGGCCACGCAGTATCGTGAGGCCCTCGGCGTGCGCGTCATCAACGCCACCGTCCCAGGCCGCGCAGTCGCCCTGCCGCAGGTGGAGCGGTATTCGATCATCAGCGTGGACGAGGCGACCTCGACCGAGGGCATCACGGTCCAGCGCGGCACGACGTCAGTGGTCGTCTCCGCCGGCGGCGCCGCGCTGATCCGCACTGATGGCACCGCGAACGGGCTCGCTGTGATCCTGCAGGGGGCGGATGGCGCGGCCGGTGACTTACTGGCGCTCAGCGACACGCCGGACAGCTATGCCGGCCAGGCGCTCCGCATGCTGCGCGTCAACAGCACCGAGGACGGGCTGGAGTTCACCGAGGCGGGCGGATCAGGGGCGGAAACCTTCCCCAATCTCACCAACACGCCGAGCAGCTACGCCGGGCAAGCCGGCCGCGCGGTGGTGGTCGCAGCCGGCGAAACCGGGCTCGGCTTTGGCGTGCCGACCACGCCCGTCGTGACGCACGCCGACCCCACCCTCGCGCCTGCCCTGACCCAGGCGGGCCAGTGGTTCCGCTGCACCAGCGCCTGCACGATCACCCTGCCGGCCGATGCCACCACCGCCTTCCCGGTCGGGACGTCGCTCACCTTCTCGCAGGCCTCCGCCGGCGCGCTCACCTTCGCCGTCGGCGCGGGTGCGACGGTGAACGTTGCGGCGACCCACTTGGCCAGCACCAACGTCCTGCACGCCGTCGTTCAGGCAACCAAGCTCGCCGCCAACACCTGGGTGCTGTTCGGCAACCTGAGGACCGCCTGATGATCCACCCCGGCGCCGTCGCCTCGATGCAGCGGTCCCTGATCGGTGAACTCTGGATCTACGGCAGCTACACCAGCTCGCAGTCGCTCTCTCTCGGGCGAGTGTTCTGGAACGCCGAGGTCGTCGACACCCTCAACGTCTTCGGCGCCAGCAGCAGCACCGTCACCGTGCCGGCCGGGGTGGGATCTGCACGCATCTGGGCGCGCGTCATGCAGGATGGGCTGGGCGGATCACCCGCTGGCACGATCTACGCCCGCCTCGAGCGCAGCACGAATGCCGGCTCGACCTGGACGACGGTCAGCGAAGCGATGGGCTTTCACCCCGGCGACACGGCGGACCAGACGCTCGATGTGCCGAAAGTCACCCTCGCGGTTTCGCCCGGCCACCAGTTCCGCGTCGTCTGCGGCCCGAGCGGCACCTTCGGGCGCGTCTCCTACAACAATGACCCGAGCCGCAGCTTTCTGCGGTTTCAGTGGGAGGCGTGAGAAGATGCGCGGCCTGTGCAGATCAGGATCATGGGCTCCGACGGGCAGATCGAGCTCGGGGCGCTGCGGCTCTACAGCTGCCGGAGGACGCGCCGGCCATCCTACACGGCTACGTGTCGCTGCCGGTCGCGAACGCAGGCCATTGCGTCGGAGATGAGCTGAGTGCGAACGAGCATGGCCGGCGCGTCGCTCGCCGGCCACCTTCCCCCAGGGCGGTGCAGATCGGCCCCTGGATGGTGAATCAGGCGGGACGCATTCCGGCCGCCCTTGCCGCCTCGCCCCAGCGGGTGGTCTCCTCTGCGATGAAACGGCGGAACTCGGTCGAGCTGCTGCCGACCGGGTCGAACCCGCGCATCGCCAGCTGTGCGCCAAGCCCCCCCTGCACCGCTGCGCGCACGTCGCGCTCCAGCTTCTCGACCAGCGGCGCAGGCAGCGCCGCTGGCCCGAGCAAGCCGACCCAGCCGCCCCCCGCGAAATCGCGTACGCCCAGTTCGGCGAGGGTGGCGATGTCTGGTGCCTGCGGCGAGCGTGTCGCGGACGTCACTCCGATGGCACGGACGCGGCCAGCCTCGATCTGCGGCAGCATGACGGAGATGGCATCGAATGTCATGTGGACCCGCCCGGCCTGCAGATCGGCTTGGAGATCGCCCGAGCCACGATACGGCACATGCTCGATGTTCGCCCCGCTACGTAGCTTGAACAACTCGGCCACGAAGTGCGTCGCAGTGCCGACGCCGCCGCTGGCGTAGGAGAGCGGCTGACGCTTCGCAAGGTCCAGCAACTCCTGCAGGTTGCGCACCGGAAGGCTGGCAGGAACCACCAGCACGAGGGGGTTACGCGCGATCAAACTAATCGGCGTGAGGTCCTTCTGCGGATCATAGGGCAGGTTCGCCATCGTGTAGGGCGCGCCCACGATCTCGCCGGCGGCGGAAACCAGGAGCGTGTAGCCGTCCGGCTCTGACCGGGCCACGGCGGCGGCGGCGATGGTTCCGCCAGCGCCGACGCGGTTCTCGATCACCACCGACTGCCCCCAACCCGCGCCGAGCGTATCGCCCAGAAGGCGTGCCGCGATGGTGATGCTGCCGCCCGCGGCATAGCCGACCTGGAAGCGCACGGGGCGTGCCGGCCAACCCTGTGCACGCGCCTGAACGTAAAGCAGCGGTAGCGCGCCAAATGCGGCGACGAGGCCGCGTCTGGAAGGCGTCATGGTCTGGTCTCCCTGCGATCGTCGGACGGATGTCGAACACGGGGCCGACGTATTGCGCCGCGAAGCGGGGTCCTATTTAACCACTTCGAAGAAGCGTTTGCGGAAACGCCAGCGACCGTCCCGCTTGATCAGCGTGTCGTGATAGAGACCCAGCATCTCGAAGCGGATCGGCTGGCCTGCCGGCCGCATGAAGATCGCGCACTCCGCGAGTGACTCGCAGCGGTCCACGGTCAGGGTGATGATCGCCGGAGTGGCCGTGATCCGCCGCTCGCGGAAATCCGCGGCCTCGTGCCGGGCCATCAGGCGTTCCCAGTTCGCCTTGACGCCCTTGCGTGGCGGGATGGAGGGGTCGGACGATGCGAGTTCCGTATCTTCGTCGAACACCTGCTCCAGTAGGTCCTTGCGTCGGTCATCGATGGCAATGCCATAGCGGCTGTAGACGTCCAGAATCTGCAGCCGGTCTGTGATCTCCTCAAGGCTGAACGTGGCTGCGGTCATCCGATTGCACTCGCGCTCTCGGTGCCAGCCGGCTCGCGGCTGGGGCGATCAGCAAAGTCCGGAGACGTGCCCATGACCTTCCTCCACCCCTGCCCATCCCTACAGCAGCACGGCACAGCCGCACCACATGGTCGGGCTGCTCGCCGGCATTGTGCGCCGTGCGTATCCTCGTTCGGATGGTGCACAGGTGGCAGCGTTCAGACAAGCGGAGAAACGATCTGACGCGCGTTGTCCGCTGGGCCGCGTATGCTGGCCTCCACCTGTCCGATCCCCGCGAGATGCGCTGTCAGCCGAGCGCCGCGGGATGGCAAGCTCAGTGGATGGATGCGGGCGCCGGTGATCACGACCTGCCCTGCACGCAAGCCGCCGGTCCGGTCGCAGGCATGGTTGGCCAGCCAAGCAAGGGTGCCCAGCACGTCCGCGGTCGAGGGTCCACCGGTCGCAGCGCCGACCACCGTGTCGTCGAACGTGAGCGACATCGCCACGTCGGCGAATTCCACGGTCTCGAAACGGGCAGTGCCGTCGCCCTTCACCACGCCCGCGCTGCTGAGAAGGTCCGCCAGGCTCTCGGTTCGCGACACCGCGGTCCGGTCGGCAAACCGGGATCCGAGCAGTTCGAACGCGCCCGTGACATAGGCGATGGCGCGCCGCAGATCCTTCGGCTCATAGGGAACGGAGCGCGGCGGCAGGTCGCGTCCGATGACAACCGCGAGTTCCACCTCGACTTCCGGCCAGAGCAGCGCATCCCAAGCGATGCTGGCGCCGGACTCCATGATCTCGGAAGCCGGGATGGGTGAGCAGCGCGGGGCTGCCCCGGCTGCAGGGTGAACGATCTTCCAACCGCCGATCCCGCCGAGCCGCGAGACCACAAGGTCCTGGATCGCATAGGCCTGCTCGACGCTGCGCGGCGCGAGGTCCGGCGGAAGGCCGGCGGGCCTGGTGCGGGTTCTGCGGATCTCCAGAAGGAGTTGCGCGGCCTCCTCGGCGGGAAACGTCATGGTCGGTCCGTGATCTGCCATTCTCGCCAGCCCATGCTTTGTACGACACGTCGCGCGGGAATCCGGGCCGCCCGTCGACGTGTCCAACCCGGGGGTTTAAAGCCAAATTTGGTCAGCGGTCGTACCGTGGGCACGTCGACACCCGGAACCGTCAGGTCGCGGATCTGCACACCAGGCGGTGGTTGCGAAGCAGCGGATCTGGCGCCGTGGCATCCCCGAGGATGTGGCGGAACTGGTCGCGTTCCCGAGGCGCGCAGGGCATTGCAAGTCCGAGGTGTCGCGATGCGGGTGAACGGTGGATCCAAGACAGCAAAGTTCGCGATCACGTTCGCGTACCGGACTGCTTTACGCAATCCGAACGCCTTGATAGCGTCCGCAACATGGTTGCTGGCGCCGGGCGTTCTTCGCGCACCGTTCTCGTCACCGGGGCTGCCGGCGGGCTGGGATCGATCATGGTCCGGGCCCTCCTGTCTGATGGGCATCGCGTCGCCGGCGCCGATGCCGATGATGCGGCACTTGGCGCGCTCAGCGAGAGCCTGGGCCGCCCGCCAGGATTGCTCGCCATCGCGTGCGACCTGGCCGCGCCGGCGGCCTGCCGCGAGGCGGTACAGGCCACTGTCGCAGCTTTCGGCAGCCTCCACGCCGTAATCAACAATGCGGGCATCGGCAGTCGCAGCGTTCCCGCCGCGCGGGTGCAGAGCCAGCCCGCCCTCGATGAGATTCCCTGCGATGTGTGGGACCGCTTCTTCGCGATCAACACGCGTGCCCCGATGCTGCTGTGCCAGGAGGCTCTTCCCTTTATGCGCGCGGCGCAATGGGGACGAATCGTCAACGTAACCACAAGCTTTCGGTCGATGCTCAACGCGCTTCCATACGGCGCCTCGAAAGCGGCACTGGAATGCATGTCCGCTGTCTGGGCACGCGAACTGGGTCAGCTCGGCATCGGCGTGAACGTCTTGGTTCCCGGTGGTCCGACTGACACGGCCTTCGTGCCCGACATCGGCATGGCGCGCAGCAGCATGTTGCGACCGGAGATCATGGCCGCGCCGATACGCTGGCTACTGTCCGATTCATCGGACGGCTTCCACGGCCGCCGCATCACGGCCGCGCGCTGGCCTGACGGAGGCGTCGGTGTCGAGGCGGCCGTCGTCGCCAGCAGGCCGATCGGCTGGCCGGAGCTGGCCGGCGACGCCGTATGGGGACATGCACCGACCGCGGCCGAGAATGGCGGTGCTTCGACGTGATCAGGATCTGGGGTCGACAGTCGTCGGTGAATGTTCAGAAGGTGCTCTGGACCTGTGACGAACTCGGTGTTCCGTTCGAGCGCATCGACGCTGGCGGCCTCTTCTCGGACCTGCAGACGGCGTCGTTCCGAGCGCTAAATCCGAACGCTCGCGTCCCGGTGCTGGAGGATTCCGGCTTCGTCCTCTGGGAATCGAACGCCATCGTCCGCTACGTCGCCGCGACATTCGGCGCGGGCCAGCTCTGTCCGCTCGATCCACGCGCGCGCGCCGACGCCGAACGCTGGATGGATTGGCAGCTGACGGACATTCTTCCAAGCATGCGGACCCTGTTCTTCCAGCTCGTTCGTGCGCGCGACGACGAGAAGGACCCGGCAGCCACGGAACGCGCCCTGGCAGCCGCCGCAACCTCGTGGCGGCTCCTGGACGAGCACCTCAGGGGCAGACGGTTCGTGACCGGTGACGACCTCTCGATCGCCGACATCCCGCTCGGCACATTCGTGTACCGCTGGATGGCGTTGCCGGTCGAGCGCCCGCCGTTGCCATCGCTCATGGCCTGGTTCGAGCGCCTGTGCGGAAGCCCGCACTACGCCAGGAACGTAATGCGGCCGCTCGAATGAACGGGTGTGGCGCTGCGTCCGCGCCGGACGGCGCGTCGGATCCGAGCCTCCCGCCGCTCGAGCGCCTCCTCCGGTCGGGCGCGATCGGCAGCGGTGCGGCGGTGAGCCTCATGGCCGCCGCGACCGCGCATGGGCTGGTCCACATCACCGACAGCGACGACGGCAGCCCGCGTGGCTTCTTCTGCGGCATGGGCGTCTGCGGAGAGTGCACGGTGACGCTCTTCGACGGGTCATGCGTCAGGGCCTGCATGACATCGTGCGGGCAAATCGGAGCCTCGGCCGCCGGGCAGCCCTCGCCCGATGTCCCGGAAGAGCCGGATCTACTGGTCATCGGTGGCGGGCCGGCCGGCCTCGCGGCTGCCCGTGCGGGTGCGCTGCATGGCCTGCGCGTCGTGCTGCTGGACGAGCGGGACAAGCTGGGTGGGCAGTATTACAAGCAACCCAGTGACGCGGCAGCCGGAGTCACGCCGGATTTCCAGATGACGTCAGGCGCGCGCCTGATCGCGGATGTGCGTGGCCTTTGTGTCCAGGTCGTCACGCAGGCTGTCGTCTGGGGCGCATTTAGACCAATGGAGTTCGCGGTCCTCATCGGGCATCGCACCGTTCGTATCCGCCCTCGGCGCGCCGTGCTCGCCACCGGCGCCTTCGAGCGCGGCCTGCCGCTGCCAGGCTGGACCTTGCCCGGCGTTATGACCACCGGCGCTGCCCAGACTTTGCTCCGCGCCCATGGCATCCCGCCGGGTCGACGCGTCTTGATTGCCGGAAACGGCCCCCTGAACTTCCAGCTCGCCTACGAGCTCTTGAAAGCAGGCGCGCAGGTCGTCGCCCTGGCAGAGGCGGCCTCCACTCCGGGCTGGGCCTCGCTTCGGAGCGTTGCCGGCCTGATGCACGCACCGCCGTTGCTGGCGCAGGGCTTCCGCTACCTCGCCTCCATTGTGAGGGCCGGGACGCACCTTCACTACACGACGGTGCTGGCGGGCATCGAAGGCGACGGCCGAGCGCAGCGCGCGCGATTGCGCCGGATCGACGCGAGCGGCAGGCCAAGCGCCTACGATGTCGCGACCTACGACGTGGATCTTGTGTGCATGGGCTATGGGCTCGAGCCTCAGAACGAGCTCGCGCGGCTGCTTGGATGCGATCTTCGCCACGATGCGGGGCGCGGGACCTTCGCCGTGGCGACTGACGAGGATGGCGCGACGAGCGTTCCGGGCGTTCTCGTCGCCGGCGACGGTGGAGGACGGGTGGGCGCTCATGCGGCCTTGGCGCAGGGCTGGCTAGCTGGCTGCCGTGCCGCGAGGGACCTCGATCGTCCAACCCCGCCCGAGCTGCTCACCGAGACGCGGCGTTGCCGTGCGCGCCTCGCGCAGCACCGGAAGTTCCAGTCGGCACTCTGGAGCCTCTTCCGCGCTCCGGAGCTGCGCCACGAGCTCGCGGCGGCGGATACGCCGATCTGCCGATGCGAGAATGTCAGCTTGGCCGAGATTGAGGCCGAGCTCGATGGCGGCGTCACCACGATTGGCGCCCTCAAGCGGGCAACGCGCGCCGGCATGGGGCGCTGCCAGGGGCGCTACTGCGGGCCGGTTCTCATCCGCCTGCTCGCCACCCGTTCTGGCACCCCTTTGGCCGAGCCTCGCGCCTTCGCGCCAAGACCCCCGGTGCGGCCGGTTCCGATCGCGTCGGTGGCGCGAGGCCCGGAGTCCTGAGGCATGGCGGCGGAGGTAGCAGCGGGGGACGACGAAGCCGACATTCTCATCATCGGGGCGGGCATCGTCGGAGCCCTGATCGGATTGCGCCTGGCGCAGTGCGGCCAAGATGTGCTGGTTCTCGATGCAGCGGACATCGGTGCCGGAGCATCGGGGGCGAACGCCGGAAGCCTGCACGTCCAGATCAACTCCCACTTCGCCATCGCGACTGAGGCGCATGTCATTCGCGGGGTGGACCACGCCGCGCCCCTGCATGTGGCCGCGATTGAATCGTGGCGCCGGCTGAACGACGAGCTCGGCGACTCGATCGAGCTCGGATGCGAAGGCGGCCTCATGGTGGCGATGGCCGACCGGACGGATCTTCTGGCCGCGATGCTTGATCGGCAGCGCCGGCTCGGCATACCGGTGGAGCTTGTCACGGGCAGCGCGGTGCGGAGGCTTGCGCCCTACCTTTCTCCCGAGGTGGAGGCGGTCCTGTTCTGTGCGCTTGAGGGCCGGGTCAATCCCATTCTGGCCACGCCGGCGGCGATCCGGGCAGCCCGCCGTGCCGGAGCACGATTTGCGTTCTCGACACCCGTACTTGACCTAACGCGCCTGACCGGCAGCTTCGTGGTCAGGACGCCGACGGGCGTCGTTCGCAGCCGCATCGTCGTTAACGCAGCGGGAGCAGGCGCCGCGGACATCGCGAAACGTGCCGGCGTGTTCCTGCCGGTCGAAGCCCGCCCATTCCTGATGAATGTTACCGAAGCGACCTCTGCCTTCGTGCCGCATCTGGTTCAGCAAGCCGGTCAGCGGTTGACCCTGAAGCAGGCTAGACGTGGCAATCTCATCATTGGTGGCGGCTGGCCGAGCACATACGGCGAGCGCGGCGTGGAGGTGCAGCGGGCAAGCGTGGAAGGGAACTTGGCAGTCGCGCTCGCCTTGGTCCCGCGCCTCGGCAGGATCAATCTTCTTCGCAGCTGGGGCGCAGACATCTATCGGGTTCCCGACATCTGTCCCGTGTTGGGTCCGAGCGCAGCCTGCCCTGGCTTCTTTGTCGCTGCAGCAGTTCCCAACGGCTACACGCTTGCACCCCTCTGTGCCGAGATTACGGCGGCCCTAGTGCAGGGAAACGCGCATCCGCTGTTTCACGATGGACTGTCGGTAGACCGGTATCCGCCGAGTATACGGCACGGCATCCAGTAGGATGCGGCTGGCGAGCGAACCCAAGCTGATGTGAGGGTCCGGATCGGGGCACGACGCACCTTGTTCTCTGATATGCGCCCGCTGCTCCACGGGCGCGGACGGATCGTCCGCCTCGACCGGCGACGGTTCAAACCCCGGTGCACCCGCCCCGCCAGTTACGCTCTGGTTCGCCACTCTACGCCGCGTTTCGCTCAGGGTCGCGCGGTGCCCTTCACACGCCTTCGACCCCGCTCGATAATCTGTGAGGAATCGCATGTCGCCGCTCGCGCTTGTTGCGCCAGCCGGCTCGGGCGCACCGGGGCCAGCCATGGTCGGGGCCGCCGCCCTCGGGGAAACCGCATCCGTGACGGCCTTGAGGTGGCGTAAGCCGCGCAGGCTCAGCGCGGGTCGATGATGCTGACCACCGCGCTCCCGCGCTTGCCGCCGCTGTCCACGTGGCGATGCGCTTCCGCGATCTCGTCGAGCCGATAGCGCGCCCCGATCACGGGGCGCAGTAGGCCCGCCGCCAGCATGTCCGCGACGCAGGCAAGCTTGCCGGGGTCGTTCGCGGCGAAGCCGCACAGCACGCGCGGCCCCTGCCCCAAGGACGTCAGCATCATCTGCACCAGCTCCCCCAGGCCGAAGGAGAGGAACAGGTGGCGCCCGCGCGGTGCCAGTGCCGGCCGCCATGCCGCGAAGCGGGTCACACCGATCGTATCGAGGAGGATGTCGTAGCCGCCTGGCGTCGCACCATCCGGACCCGCCCGCCGATCGATCACCGCGTCGGCCCCGAGGTCACGCACCAGCGCGGCGTTCTCCGCGCTGCACAGGCCCGTCACATGGGCACCGAGATGCTTCGCGAGTTGCACGGCGAAGACCCCGACGCCGCCCGCAGCGCCGACCACCAGCACCCGCTCCCCCGGCACCAGCCGCGCCACGTCCCGCAGGAAGACCAGCGCGGCGAGCGCACCGAAGGGTGCGGCAGCCGCCTCGGCATGGGTCAGGCCGGGCGGCTTCGGGACGATCGCCGCGTCGTCGCGAACCGACAGGTATTCCGCATTGGCGCCGCGCGTCGTGATGCCGAACACCGCCTGGCCCGGTCGGAAGCGCGTGACATCGGCACCGACCGCCTCGACCTCCCCCGCGAACTCCATGCCGGGAATCGGCTGCCTGGGCCCTCGCAGGCCGAAGGCGAGACGGATCGGCAGCGCGAAGATCGCCGGCGTACGCGCGGCGCGCAGGCGGGCATCGCCCGAGGTGACGGTGGTGGCATGGACCCGCACGCGGACGTGCCGCCGACCGACGGGCGGCATCGGGACCTCCTCGATCCGCAGCACCTCCGGCGGTCCGTAGCGGCGGTGGATGGCGGCCTTCATCGTGGTCTCCCGGTCAGCGGGATCCGTCCTGCTCCTGCGTCCCTGCAGGAGAAATTGCCGGAAATCGCAGATAATCCATACAGTTTCGCATGATTCGGCAGATGCCACCTTTCGACTGGACCCTCGCGCGGGCCTTCCTGGCCACGGCGGAGACCGGCTCGCTGTCCGCCGCCGCACGTCTGCTCGGGCAGGCGCAACCCACGATCGGGCGCCAGGTCGCGGCGCTGGAGCGGGCGCTAGGTATTGTGCTGTTCGAGCGTGTCGGCCGCGGCCTCGCCCTGACGCCCACCGGACGGGAGGTGCTGGAGCATGTCCGCGCCATGGGCGAGGCCGCGGGCCGGGTGTCGCTCGTTGCGTCGGGGCGGTCGCAGGCGATCGAGGGGCCGATCCGCATCACGGCGAGCGAGGTCTATGCAGCGCACCTGCTGCCGCCCATCGTGGCGCGGCTGCGTGCCGCGCATCCCGGCATCACGGTGGAGATCGTCGCCGACAACCGCCCGATAAGCCTGCTGCGGCGCGAGGCCGACATCGCCGTCCGCAACTTCGAGTCCCGCGATGCCGACCTCATCGTGCGCAAGGTCGCGGATGATCATGCGCGGCCCTATGCCACGCCGGAGTGCCTGCATCGTCTGGGCCGCCCGAGCCGCTGGACGGACCTGACGGAGGCGCCGTTCGTGGGCTTCGACCGAACGGAGCTGATCATCGAAGGCCTGCGCGCCCTGGGGCTGCATCTCACGGCCCGGAACTTCCCCGTCCACGCCGACAGCCACCTCGTGCACTGGGCCCTGGTGCGACAGGGGTTGGGCATCGGCCTGATCACCGAATCCGTGGGCGACGCGGAGCCCAAGGTGCGCAGGGTGCTGCCGGAGGAGCCGCCGCTCGCCTTTCCGATCTGGCTCGCCACGCATCGCGAGCTCCACACAAGCCGCCGGGTGCGGCTGGTGTTCGATCTCCTCGCCGATGCGCTGGCGTCGGCCTGGCCGTTGGTCCAGGGATGACAGGGCTTGGTCGGCTTGTGCTCTATGCTGTGCTGATCGGAGACGCGGTCAAGGATGTGGCTGCCGCAGATGGCCTCCATGGCGGCGTGGCGGCCGCGGTTCTTCGGCCGGTCGGCGAAGGCCATGCCGTTGTCGGTCAGCACGGTGTGGATCCGGCAAGGGAAGACTTGGACCACCGCGCGGAGGAACGCGGCGCCATTGGCCTTGGTGTTGGCGCCGAGGGGCAGCCGAGTGCGGCGGCGGAACTCGACGACGATTGCCTCCTCGGCCTCGGTCAGGCTGGTGCTGCGGGGCTGTGAGGGCCGCATCGGGGCGCCGGCGCCACTTGGCAACGGTCTTGGGGTTCAGCCCGTAGCGCGCGGCCCGGGCGCGGGTGCCCTCTTTCGCTGCTTGGAGCTCGGCTCGAACACGCGGCGTCGTGCGGGCTGAGCCGTGAAGACCAACTGCCCCAGGGCGTCCTCCTGCTCACGGGAGAACGCACCACGACACCCCGGGACTGCACACCCCTAATGCCCTGAGGCGAAGGATGGCGGCGTCGCCGCCGGGCTACGCGATGCCGCGATGGCGGCCGCCGGATCGGCCCGGGTCGTCACGGCGCCGGGCCGGCCGCGGGCTAAGGCAGGCCGATGAAGCCCAGTAGCTGCGGCATGCCGAGCGTGCGGCGTTCCAGCCGGAACACGCCGGTCCCCTCGCGCGAGCCGCCGTCGTTGGAATTACCCTCGATGGTGACCAGGCGGCCGCCGTCGCGGGCCTCCACGAAGCCGGTGTGGCCGGTGGTCTCGCTGAACCGCATGATGAAGATCATGCCGGCGGTCACCATCGCGGGCTGCGCGCGGGCCGCCTCGGCGGTGATGCAGGGCAGGCCGACCTGTTTCGCGCGCCGCCACATCTCCAGCACGCCGCCGGTGCGCGGCAGGGTATTGGCGGCGCCGATCTTCTTCGCACCTTCCGCCGCGCAGAAATAGACGAAGGCCGCGCACCAGGCGAAGCCGCCACCCAGGCCGACCGAGGCAAGGTAGCGCTCCACCTCCGGCCCCTTGTTGGAGCCGGGCGGCTTCTCGCTCACGCCGAGCTGGCCGCGCGCCACATCGAGCGCCGCCTCGGCCAGCTTGCCGCCGGGTGCGATTGGGGGCAGCGAGGCGGCGCCGAACAGCGCCCCCCAGCTCAGCTCGCCCACCTCGCCATCGGCCGAGAGCGGGTTTCCCTTCAGGTCGTTGAACAGGCCCTGGAAGCGCTTGACGGCGGCTTCGGTTGCGCCGTCGAACAGGCCGTTGACTGGCAGCTGCGCCATGCCGAGGGCGTTCAGGCGCTGCTGCACGGCGATCACGGCATCCGTATGCGCAGAGTTCCGCTTGATGACGGTGCCCGGGAAGACCGGGCCGGGCGGCGGCTTGGCGGGCATGTGATCCTCCTGGCCGGAAACCGGCCCGGGGACGCTACCGCAGCGCGATGAGGCGGAACAACGACTCCGTGCCCTGACGGACCGGGCACAACCGGACCGGACACAACCGGACCGGGCGCGAGCGGACCGACGCTACAGCACGGGCCTGATGCGGCGCCGGCGCATCCGCACCCAGACGAAGGCGGCGACCAGCGGGACCAGCAGTGCCAGCACCGCATCTCCGGTCACAGCGCCGGGCCAGGACAGCGGCTTCAGCGCATAACCCAGCAGGGACAGCACGTAGTAGCTGATCGCCGCGACGGAGAGGCCCTCCACCGTCTCCTGCAGCTTCAACTGGGCGCGCCCGGTATCGGCCATCGCTGCCAGAAGCTTCTGCGTCTGCGCCTCCTGCGCCACGGCGACGCGGGCGCGCAGCAGCTCCACCGCCCGGGCGCACCGGGTGGACAGCGTCTGGATGCGTGTGCGCGCCGCATCCACCGTGGACATCGCCGGATCCAGCCGGCGCTCCAGGTATTCCGAAAGGGTCGGCAGGCCGTGCAGCCGCTGCTCCCGCAGCACCTGCAGGCGGCGCCCGACCAGAACGTGGTACGCCCGCGCCGCGGAGAAGCGGTCCGCGGTGGTGGCCGCCTGCTGCTCGATGCTGGTGGCCAGCGCGGTCAGCTCCTCCAGCGCGTGCCGCTCGTCCTCCAACGCGGTCAGCCCGGGGAGGCGGCTGGCGATGGCGGCCAGCTGCTCCGAGGCGCGGCCGAGCTCGCCGGAGACGGCGCGCGCCGCCGGCAGGGCCAGCAGCGCCAGCATCCGGTAGGTCTCGATCTCCCACAGGGCCTGGGCCAGCCGGCCGGCCAGCGCCGGCGTCATGCCGTGGTCCTGCAGCAGCAGCCGGGTGAAGCCGTCGGTGCCCAGCCGGAAGTCGGTCCAGCAGGTGGCGGCGCCGGCCGAGAGGTTCGCGCCGGCCAGGTTGTCGGGAACGAAACAGTTGGGTGGCGGCGGCTCGTCCTCGCCCTCGGTGCGGACCACGGCGATGTGGCAGGCCACCAGGGTGCGGCCCGGCAGATCCGCCAGCCAGTCCGTCGGCACGGCGTCGATCGCCGGCTCGACGAAGGGGTCGGGGGCGGAGGCGTCCGGGCCGGCCCGGAAGAAGGTCCAGCCGTCGAATTCGGTGTGGCGCTCGTAGCGCAGGCTGAACCGGCCGAAATCGGCCAGCACGAAGTCGGCACCCGGCGCCGGCGGCGTCACGCCGTAGCGCCGGCACAGCACGGCCAGGTGCTCCACGGCAGCCCCGCGGTCGGCCCCGGGCTCGTTGACGTTCGCCAGCCGGCTGATGGCCACCGGGGTGGCGAGCGGCAGGGGCGGGCGGGCGTGCAGCTCCCCGGCCAGCAGGTCGCGGTCGGGGTGCAGGGGGAGGGGGCGAATCATGTCGTGAACGGGGATATAGCCGGCTCAAGCGCCGAGCGGCCAGCGCAGATGCCAGCCATGCGCGCGCGGGTTGCGGTTTCGGGTCTTGTTCCCTGCCCACTGCCTCAATACATGGCAGGCTGCGAGGGCCGGTGATCGGCCCGGCGCCACTCACCTACCACCCCCACCATCCGCACCGCGCCGCCGGCGCGGCAGCAGCCAAGGGGGCGGGCGCGGTGCCTCAGGGCGGGCGGGTATCCCCCTCCCGCTGGGCCGCCCCCGTCCGCCGCAGAGGAGATTGAACGGATGAGCAAGGTCATCGGGATCGACCTCGGTACCACGAACTCCTGCGTCGCCATCATGGAAGGCAAGGACGTCAGGGTGATCGAGAACGCCGAGGGCGCCCGCACCACCCCCTCCATGGTCGCCTTCGCCAAGAACGGCGAGCGGCTGGTCGGCCAGTCCGCCAAGCGGCAGGCCGTGACCAACCCCATGAACACGCTCTACGCGGTGAAGCGCCTGATCGGCCGTCGCTTCGACGACCCGATGGTCGCCAAGGACAAGGGCCTGGTGCCCTACACCATCACCCGCGCGGCCAACGGCGACGCCTGGGTCGAGGCGAATGGCGAGAAGTTCGCACCCCAGCAGATCAGCGCCAACGTCCTGACCAAGATGAAGGAGACGGCCGAGGCCTATCTCGGCGAGAAGGTGACGCAGGCCGTCATCACCGTCCCCGCCTACTTCAACGACGCCCAGCGCCAGGCCACCAAGGAAGCCGGCGCGATCGCCGGGCTCGAGGTGCTGCGCATCATCAACGAGCCGACGGCCGCCGCGCTGGCCTACGGCATGGACCAGAAGAAGGGCGGCACCATCGCGGTGTACGACCTGGGCGGCGGCACCTTCGACGTCTCCATCCTGGAGATCGGCGACGGCGTCTTCGAGGTGAAGTCCACCAACGGCGACACCTTCCTGGGCGGCGAGGACTTCGACGCGCGCGTCATCGACTACCTGGCCGACGAGTTCAAGAAGGAGCAGGGCATCGACCTGCGCGGCGACAAGCTCGCCCTGCAGCGCCTGAAGGAGGCAGCCGAGAAGGCCAAGATCGAGCTCTCCTCCTCCAAGCAGACCGAGATCAACCTGCCCTTCATCACCGCCGACGCCAGCGGGCCAAAGCACCTGGTGCTGACTCTGACGCGCGCCAAGCTGGAGGCGCTGGTGGACGACTTGGTCCAGAAGACTCTGGAGCCCTGCCGCCAGGCGCTGAAGGATGCCGGCCTCGCTGCCAACGAGGTGGACGAGGTGATCCTGGTCGGCGGCATGACCCGCATGCCGAAGGTCATCGAGGCGGTGAAGCAGTTCTTCGGCAAGGAGCCCGCGCGCAACGTCAACCCGGACGAGGTCGTCGCCATCGGCGCCGCCATCCAGGGCGGCGTGCTGAAGGGCGACGTCAAGGACGTGCTGCTGCTGGACGTCACGCCGCTGTCGCTCGGCATCGAGACGCTGGGCGGCGTCTTCACCCGCCTGATCGACCGCAACACCACCATCCCGACCAAGAAGTCCCAGGTGTTCAGCACCGCGGACGACAACCAGTCGGCGGTGACCATCAAGGTGTTCCAGGGCGAGCGCGAGATGGCGGCGGACAACAAGCTGCTCGGCCAGTTCGACCTGCAGGGCATCCCGCCCGCGCCGCGCGGCGTGCCGCAGATCGAGGTGACCTTCGACATCGACGCCAACGGCATCGTCAGCGTCAGCGCGAAGGACAAGGCGACCGGCAAGGAGCAGCAGATCCGCATCCAGGCCAAGTCGGGCCTGTCCGACGCCGACATCGAGCGCATGGTGCGCGAGGCCGAGGCGAATGCGGACGCCGACAAGAAGCGCCGCGAGGCGGTGGAGGCCCGCAACAGCCTCGACGCGCTGGTGCACCAGACCGAGAAGACGCTGAAGGAGAGCGGCGACAAGGTCGGCGCGGCCGAGAAGGCCGATGTGGAGTCCGCGATCGCGGAAGCCCGCACGGCGATGGAAGGCCAGGACGCCGAGGCGATCCGCGCCGCCAACGAGCGCCTGTCCCAGGCCGCGATGAAGATGGGCGAGGCGCTCTACAAGGCGCAGCAGGCCGAGGCCCAGCAGACCGCCGGCGAAGGGGCCGCCGGCCCGCAGTCCGCTGGCGGCAAGCCGAACGACAAGGTGGTGGACGCCGAGTTCGAGGAAGTGGACCCGAACAAGAAGAAGCCCTCGTAAGGGCATCCTCGGATCGGCTAGTGAACGGCGCGCCCGGCTTCCGAAAGGGGGTCGGGCGTCGCCCTGTTGACCGCTCTGCGCATCGAGGACCGTCGGCCCCATGGCCAAGCGTGACTACTACCAGGTGCTGGGCGTCGCCCGCGACGCGAGCGAGGAGGACCTGAAGAAGGCCTACCGCAAGCTCGCCATGCAGTACCACCCGGATCGCAACCAGGGCGACGCGGCGGCCGAGACGAAGTTCAAGGAGCTGAACGAGGCCTACGACGTCCTGAAGGACGCCGAGAAGCGCGCGGCCTACGATCGCTTCGGCCATGCCGCCTTCGAGCAGGGCAATGGCGGGGGCGCGGGCGGCGGCTTCGGCGGCGGCAACCCCTTCGGCGGCGCCTTCGAGGACATCTTCGAGGAGATGTTCGGCGGCCTTCGCGGCGGCGCGCGCGGCCGCGGGCCGGTCGGCCGCGGGAGCGACCTGCGCACCTCTGTCGAGGTGACGCTGGAAGAGGCCTTCGCCGGCGCGAAGAAGACCATCCGCGTCGGCACCACCGTCGCCTGCGAGGCCTGCAAGGGCACCGGAGCGGAAGGCCCGGCGGCGCAGGCTGCGGCGACCTGCGGCACCTGCGGCGGGTCGGGCAAGGTCCGCGCCCAGCAAGGCTTCTTCCTGATCGAGCGCACCTGCCCCACCTGCGGCGGCGCCGGGCGCGTGGTGAAGAACCCCTGCAAGGTCTGCGCCGGCCAGGGCCGCGTGCAGCGCGACCGCACGTTGTCCGTCACCATCCCGGCCGGGGTCGAGGACGGCACACGCATCCGCCTATCCGGCGAGGGCGAGGCCGGGCTGCGCGGGGCGCCGGCGGGCGACCTCTATGTGGATGTCGGCGTGCGGTCCCACCCGATCTTCCAGCGCGATGGCGCCAACATCTTCGTCCGCGTGCCCCTGCGCATGACGCAGGCTGCGCTTGGCGGCGCGGTGGAGGTGCCGACGGTGGATGGCGGCCGCGCCAAGGTGACGATCCCCGCCGGGACCCAGACCGGCGACCAGTTCCGCCTGCGCGGCAAGGGCTTCTCCGTCCTGCGCAGCGCGGCCCGCGGCGACATGTATGTGCAGGTCGCCGTGGAGACGCCGCAGAACCTGACCAAGCGACAGCAGGAGCTGCTGGCGGAGTTCGAGCGGGAATGCGACGGCAACAGCCGCTCTTCGCCCGAAAGCGAAGGCTTCTTCGCCAAGGTGAAGGAGTTCTGGGACGGGCTCGGTCGCTAGCCCGGCCCACCTGCGCAGCGCGCCGCCAACGCGCATGTGACGCGCACGCCCCCGGTTGAGGCTTGTCCGGCTGGGAAACCTGGGGCAGCTGCCCACGTTGTAACCTGCGACCGTCGCATCCCCCCAGCGGCGGCTCCGGCAGGCGGCGGCACGGAGACGGTCCCACCCGTGTCGCCGCCCGCCCCCCTTCGACGCCCCAGCCTGAGCACGGCCGCCCGCGCCACCTGGCGCGGCAGGCGCGTCGTCGTCCGCCGCCGCCTTGACCCCCTCCCCTGGGCGCGCGAAAGCCAGCCCGACAGCTTCGGAGGGAACAGGCATGCGCATCGGCATCGCCGGCATTGCCGGCCGCATGGGCCGCTTGCTGGCCGAGGAGGTCGCCGCGGCCGGCCTCACCCTCGCCGGCGGCACCATCCGCCCGGGCTCGGCCAAGGCCCCACCCGCAGGAATCCCGCTGCTGCCCGACGCCGGCGCCCTGTTCGCCGAGTCGGATGTCGTCATCGACTTCACCCATGCCGAGGAAGCGGCGCCGCATGCCGCCCTGGCGGCGGCCTCCGGCAAGGGGTTCGTGCTCGGCTCATCCGGTCTGAACGCCGCGCAGGAACGCGCGGTGGCCGAGGCCGCGCAGCGCGTCCCGGTGGTCTATGCCGCCAATTTCGCGCCCGGCGTGAACCTGGTGCTGGCCCTTGCCGAGCGGATGGCCGCCGCCCTGCCGGGCACGCAGTACGACGCCGAGATCGTCGAGATGCACCACCGGCAGAAGGTGGACGCCCCCTCCGGCACGGCCGTCGCGATGGGTCGCGCGGTGGCGCGGGGCCGCGGCACCACGCTGGAGGAAGCCGGGATCGAGAGCGGGCGGGATGGCCACACCGGGCCGCGCGCCAGCGGCGCCATCGGCTTCGCCGCACTGCGCGGCGGCCAGGTGGTGGGCGAGCACACGCTGCTCTTCGCCGCCGCGACCGAGCATATCGCGCTGACGCATCGCAGCTTCGACCGCCGCGCCTATGCCACCGGCGCGGTGCGCGCGGCGCTCTGGCTGCGGGGCCGGGCGCCGGGACTCTACGGCATGAAGGACGTGCTCGGGATGTAGCCGACCGGATCGCTCGTTCCGGCCGTGTTGCGGCCCTGGCGGGCGTCGGGTCATGCTGCGTCCCGTGCCGTGGGAGGGCCGCATGACGACCACCGGATCGACGCCGCCGGCCGAGGGATTGTCGAAGCAGACGGCGCGGAAGCTCGACCGGCTGCGCCGCAAGATCGAGGAGCAGACGCGCACCTGGGACAGCGTCGTCGCCTTCGTCACGGAGCGCTGCCAGAAGAACTACGCGATCAACGGCGTGCAGATCCAGGGCCAGGTGGATGTCGGCTACATCGCGGAGTTGCACGGCAACTACATCCTTCAGGCCGGCTTCCGCACACGGTCGGGCGCCGATCCCGCCGAGCAGGACCAGACCATCTACTTCGTCTACTTCCCCAACCGGACCGAGCCGGAACTCAGCTCCTTCAGCACGCTCGAGGACGCGGTCGAGCAGTTCCTGAGCATCATCGAGGAGGATGACCGGCGGGAGAGCAGCGGGTTCCGGCGCTTCCTGCTGGAGCAGTACCTGTCGCGCGTGGGCGTGCCGGGCACGCTGGCCGTCCTGGCGCTGGTGCTGGCCGTGCTGCTGGAGATAGTCAGCACGACGCCGAATGAGCTGTGGACGCTCTGCGTCGCGGCCTTCGCCTTCTACTTCGGCACCCGCAGCGGCGAGCGCAGCTCGCGGGTCCCGCCCGACGAGCCGCCGGCGGGGAAGACGGGAGCCACGGGCGGCACCAGCGCCACGGGTTAGCGCCGGCGTCGGCGCGGCGGCCCCTGGATGCCTTGACCCTGCCTCACTCCGCTGCGATACGCGCCCGTCCCGGATCCGCCGGGTCCGTCCTGGCCGGGACATGCCGGCCGTCCCACGCGACAAGAGGCCGAACCACGCCATGCGCGATACCGGCGAGTATCTCTTCACCTCGGAAAGCGTCTCCGAGGGCCATCCCGACAAGGTGGCCGACCGCATCTCCGACACGGTGCTGGACGCCTTCCTGACGGCCGATCCCTACTCGCGCGTGGCCTGCGAGACACTGGTGACGACCAACCGCGTCGTCCTCGCGGGCGAGGTCCGCGGCCCCGGCAGCGTCACGGCGGACCTGCTGCAGCACCTGGCCCGCATGGCCATCCACGACATCGGCTACGAGCAGGACGGCTTCCACTGGCAGAACGCCCATGTGGAATGCCACCTCCACGCCCAGTCCGCGCACATCGCGCAGGGCGTGGACGCCGCCGGCAACAAGGACGAGGGCGCCGGCGACCAGGGCATCATGTTCGGCTACGCCTGCCGCGAGACGCCGGACCTGATGCCGGCGCCGCTCTACTACGCGCACATGATCCTGCGCCGCATCAGCGAGCTGCGCCGCAACAAGGACAAGTCGGTGGAGGGCCTGCTGCCCGACGCCAAGTCCCAGGTGACGCTGCGCTACGTGGACGGCAAGCCGGTCGGCGCGACCTCCGTCGTCGTCTCCACCCAGCATGTCGAGGGGCTGGAGCAGGCCGAGATCAAGCGCATGCTCCGCCCGCTGGTGGAAAGCACGCTGCCGAAGGGCTGGATGTGCCCGGACAACGAGTTCTACGTGAACCCTACCGGCAAGTTCGTCATCGGCGGGCCGGACGGCGACTGCGGCCTGACCGGGCGCAAGATCATCGTGGACACCTATGGCGGCGCGGCCCCGCACGGTGGGGGCGCGTTCAGCGGCAAGGACCCGACGAAGGTGGACCGCTCGGCGGCCTATGCCGCCCGCTACGTGGCGAAGAACGTCGTCGCGGCGGGCCTGGCCGACAAGTGCACCATCCAGGTCAGCTACGCGATCGGCGTCTCCAAGCCGCTGTCGGTCTATTTCGACCTGCACGGCACGGGCAAGGACATCGACGAGGTGAAGCTGGCCAAGGTGGTGGACGGGCTGGTCAACCTCTCCCCACGCGGCATCCGCGAGCACCTGCACCTGAACCGGCCGATCTACGTGCCGACCAGCGCCTACGGCCATTTCGGCCGCACGCCGGACCCGGAGAAGGGCACCTTCACCTGGGAGCGGACCGACCTGGTGGACGATCTGAAGCGGGCCTTCGGGCGGTAACCCACGACCAGCCGCCCGCGGCCGCCTCGGCGGCCGCGGGCGCTATCGCGGCAAGCCTGGGAGGCGCAGGGCGTGGCGGGTCAGCACTGGATTCGCGTGGTGATGGAGCGGCGGCTCGAGGAACTGGGCCGCCAGCTGCCGCTCAAGCGGATGACGGCCGCGGAGATCTCTGGCCGGGCCTGGAAGCGGCGCGGCTTCCGCTCGTATGAGACGCTGGCCTACCCCAGCTTCGACATCTGCCGCGACCGCGGCGAGAAGCGCTACGACTGCATCATCGCCGAGCAGGTCTGGGAGCACTTGATCGACCCGGTCGCCGCGACGGCGAACGTCTTCGCGATGCTCAACCCGGGCGGCACCTTCATCATCAGCACGCCCTTCCTCATCAAGCTGCATGCCGGGCCGCTCGATTGCTCGCGCTGGTCGCCGACCGGCATGCGCAGCATGCTGGTGCGCGCCGGCTTCGAGGATAAGGGCATGATCGTGGAAAGCTGGGGCAACCGCGCCTGCCTGATCGCCAACCTCGACAAATGGGCGATCTACGATCCTGAGAAGCACGACCTGAAGAACGAGCCGGACGTGCCTCTGGTGGTCTGGGCCATCGCCCGCAAGCCGGCCGAGGCCGCTGCCGAGGCCCCGGCGCAGGCGCCCGCCAAGCAGGTCGCGACAGCTGCCGGCTGAGGCGGGCGCGGCGCGTCCGGGTCTCGCCGAGGGCGTCCCCGACCGGTTATACGGCCGCCGCCGCGGCCATCCGCTGCGACCGCGCCAGCAGCGCCTTCTCGACATCACCCTGCCGCGCCTGCGCCTGACAGCGGAGCAGGCCGGGGATCCGCGCGCCGCCTTCGGCATGCCCGGCGCGCCGCTGTGGCTCGAGGTCGGCTTCGGCGGCGGGGAGCATGCGCTGGACCAGATCGCGGCCCACCCCGAAGTGGCCTACATCGCGTCCGAGGTTTTCGAGAACGGCCTCTGCTCGCTGCTGTCGCGCCTGGTCGCGGAGGGGGAGGAAGCCACCGGCGCCCTGCCCCGCAACCTGCGCCTCTGGCCTCGGGACGCGCGGCACCTGCTGGCCGCCCTGCCAGACGCCGCGCTGGACCGGCTGTTCCTGCTGTTTCCAGACCCCTGGCCGAAGGCGCGCCATGCCAAGCGGCGCTTCGTGCACCCGGCGCTGCTGCCGCTGGTCGCGCGTGCGCTGCGCCCGGGCGGCGAATGGCGCATCGCTTCCGACGACCCGACCTACCAGCTCTGGGTCGAGGAGGTGATGGCCGGCGCCGCCGACTTCGCCCTGCTCTCCCGCAACACGGCACGACCCC
This sequence comes from Falsiroseomonas oryzae, assembly GCF_027856955.1. Lineage (GTDB taxonomy): Bacteria > Pseudomonadota > Alphaproteobacteria > Acetobacterales > Acetobacteraceae > Falsiroseomonas > Falsiroseomonas oryzae. The sequence continues at coordinate 51,564 of NZ_JAPSMD010000005.1, forward strand.
CGGGCTGGCCCGGCACCCGCTATGAGGCGAAGGCCCTGCGGGAGGGGCGGACGCCGATCTATTGGGTGTTCGCGCGCCGCTGAGACCATCTTCGCGATTGTGTGATCGTATACTTCACGCTATTGTGAGCGCCTGCGTTTCCCTTGCAGGTCCTCCCGATGCCGTTGATCTCCGCGAACGACGACCACCCCCGCCGCCTGCGCCGGCCCGAGGACTTCGCCGGCGAGCGCGGCGGACATGCGCCCTGGTGCGGGCCAGCCGCGGTCGCGACGGCGGCTGGGCTGTCCTATGCCAGTGCCTGCGAACTGCTCGCCCGCGTTGCGCCCACGCGCTATCCGGCGGGACGTGAGATCGTGACCGCCTGGTGGCGCGATCTGGTCGGCGCGCTGGACCAGATCGGCATCCGGGCCGAGCCTCACCCGCTGGAAGGGCGGCCGACGCTCTGCCGGGCGGTCAGGCAGGGGCTGCCGGAAGGCTGGTGGCTGACCCGTGTGACCGACCATTTCTGCCTGGTGCGCGTCGCCCGTCGCGGCCACGCGGAGGTGTTCGACAACCGCCTCCACGCCGCGCCCCTGTCGGTGAAGACGCATGGGCGCCGCCGCGTGACGCATCTGGCGCGCGTGCCGGCACCGCCGGGCGCGGAGTGACGCCGGCGCTGCCCGGGCCGTCCTGACGCGGTTCTTGCCCCGAGGTGAGGGTCGGCCTATATAGGCTGTAGATCGCTTTCCGAGCTCAACGGAAGGTGGCCCGAAAGGGCCACCTTTTTTGTTGGCCGGCGGCGCCAGACATTTTGCGCATGACCCAGCCCGACCCCGCCCTGCCGACCGACGACGACGTGCCCCGCCACGAGGGCCTGGAGGCGCGCATCGCCGCCGCCATCCTGCCCAGCCTGCGGCAGATGGGCTATGAGCTCGTGCGGGTGCAGGTCAGCGGCAAGGAACGCCCGACCGTGCAGATCATGGCCGACCGTACCGACGACGCCCCCTTCCGCGTCGAGGATTGCGAGGCGATCAGCCACGCCATCGGCGCCGTGCTCGACGTGGAGGACCCGATCCGGGGCGAATGGATGCTGGAAGTGTCCTCCGCCGGCATCGACCGCCCCTTGACCCGGATCAAGGACTGGAACCGCTTTGCCGGACACGTTGCGACCGTCGAACTGGTCGTGCCGCAGGAGGGGCGCAAGCGCTTCAAGGGCATTGCCCTCGGCGCGGATGCCGAGGTCGCGCGCCTGAAGCTGGAAGACGGCAGCGAAGTCGCCTTCCAGCGCGGCAACATCCGCAAGGCGAAGCTCGTGCTCACCGATGAACTCATCGCGGCAACCGCCGCCACTCCGAAGGGACACTGATCCATGGCCCTCGACGTCGCCATCGCACGCCCCGAGCTGTTGCAGGTCGCCGACGCCGTCGCGCGCGAGAAGATGATCGAGCGCGAGGAGGTTCTGGAGGCCATGGAGCAGGCCATCCAGAAGGCCGGCCGCGCCAAGTACGGGCACGAGAAGGACATCCGCGCCGTCATCGACCGCAAGTCCGGCGAGGTGAAGCTCTCCCGCTGGACCGAGGTGGTGGAGCAGGAGCCGGTGGAGAACGAGGCCACCCAGATCCCCCACCGCATCGCCCAGAAGATCAAGCCGGGCATCGCGGTCGGCGAGTTCATCGTGGACCCGCTGCCGCCCATCGACTTCGGCCGCATCGCCGCGCAGACCGCCAAGCAGGTGATCGTGCAGCGCGTGCGCGAGGTGGAGCGCAGCAAGCAGTACCACGAGTACAAGGACCGCGTCGGCGAGATCATCAACGGCATCGTCAAGCGCACCGAGTACGGCAACCTCATGGTGGACCTCGGCCGCGCCGAGGCCCTGCTGCGCCGCGACGAGACGATCCCGCGCGAGGCCTTCAAGAACGGCGACCGCGTGCGCGCCTACATCTACGACGTGCGCGAGGAGCCGCGCGGGCCGCAGATCTTCCTCAGCCGCACGCATCCCGGCTTCCTGGCCAAGCTCTTCGCGCAGGAAGTGCCGGAGATCTACGACGGCATCATCGAGATCAAGGCGGTCGCCCGCGACCCCGGCAGCCGCGCCAAGATGGCGGTGATCAGCCGCGACAGCTCGATCGACCCGGTCGGCGCCTGCGTCGGCATGCGCGGCAGCCGCGTGCAGGCGGTGGTGCAGGAGCTGCAGGGCGAGAAGATCGACATCATCCCCTGGTCGCCCGACCAGGCGACCTTCATCGTCAACGCCCTCGCCCCCGCCGAAGTCAGCAAGGTCGTGCTGGACGACGAGGGGCGCCGTGTCGAGGTGGTGGTGCCGGACGACCAGCTCAGCCTGGCCATCGGCCGCCGCGGCCAGAACGTGCGCCTTGCCTCGCAGCTCACGCGCTACGACATCGACATCCTGACGGAAGCCGAGGAATCCGAGCGCCGGCAGGAGGATTTCCGCAAGCGCAGCGGCCTCTTCGTCGAGGGCCTGGACGTGGACGACGTGATTGCCGGCCTGCTGGTGACCGAGGGCTTCGGGACGATCGAGGAGATCGTCAACGTGGACGACGAGGAGCTCGCCGGCATCGAGGGCTTCGACGAGAACATCGCCGCCGAGCTGAAGCGCCGCGCCAGCGCCTTCCTGGAGAAGCGCGACGCGGAGTTCGACGAGAAGCGCCGCGAGCTGGGCGTGGAGGATGCGGTCGCCGAGGTCGGCGGCTTCACCCCGGCCATGCTGGTCGCGCTGGGCGAGAAGGGCGTCAAGACGCTCGAGGACCTGGCGGACCTGGCCGGCGACGAGCTGATCGAGATCCTCGGCGCCGAGGCGGTGGACGAGGAGACGGCCAACGCCGTGATCATGGCCGCCCGCCAGTCGGCCGGCTGGTTCGGCGACGAACCGCTGGAGGAGGCGCAGGGCGATTCCGAGGACGGCGTCGCCGAAGGCGAGGGCGACGCGGCAGGCGGGGAGACGGACGACGCACGCGGCGGCTGAGATCCTGCCCGTCCTGCCGGAGGCAGGCGGCGACGGGGCTGCGGATGAGGAGGAGACGGAGCGGGGTCCGCTCCGCCGATGCCTCGTCACGCGCGAGCGGCTGCCGAAGGAGGCGATGATCCGCTTCGTGCTCGACCCGGATCGCCGGATCGTGCCCGATCTGGCCGAACGACTGCCCGGCCGGGGAATGTGGTTGAGCGCAAGGGCCGATGTGATAGAACAGGCTGCGCGCCGCGGGGCCTTTGCGAAGGCAGCCCGCGGCGAGGTGCTTGTGCCCCCCGACCTTCGCGCATGCATCGAGGACGGCCTTCGGGGGCGCGTCCGGGATCTCGTCGGTTTCGCGCGGCGCGCGGGGCAGGCGGTGAGCGGTTGGCAGGCGGCCCGCGAATGGCTGCAGGCCGGCCGGGTCGGCCTGCTGGTGCAGGCGGCGGACGGCAGCCCGGCGGAGAAGGCCAGGCTGGTCGGCCTCCGCCAGTTGCCGGCGGTGGCGCCGCTGACCGCGGCGGAGCTGGGCGCACTGTTCGGCCGGGACCGGGCGGTGCATGTCGCCATCGCCCCCGGGCGGCTGGCGGAGAGGATTGCGGCGGAAGCCGCGCGGCTGGCGGGGATGATCCCGGTGGCCGGAGACACGGGAGCCACGCAGCCGCGTGGCGGCCGCAAGCCGGGCGAGGATCCGGCACGGCGTGACCAACGCGCCCCGCGGGACGCGCATCACCGCGGCCGCGACGGCGCGACCGAAGGAACGGAATGACAGACGAGACATCGGGTTCGGATCGGCGGATGAGCGACCAGAACGACCAGGATTCAGGCAAGGGCCGGCTCTCGCTCCGGCCGGGCGGGCGCCTGGACCTGGGCAAGACCGTTGACGGCGGAAGCGTGCGCCAGTCCTTCAGCCACGGCCGCAGCAAGGTCGTGCAGGTGGAGGTGGTGAAGAAGCGCCCGGCGCCTGGCGTGCCGGCGGCGAAGCCGGCCGGCCCCGCCGCTGCGGGGCCTGCGGCGAAGCCCGCCATCGGCGGCGCGCCCAAGCCGGGC
>NZ_JAPSMD010000006.1 GCF_027856955.1 Falsiroseomonas oryzae
GAGGCGCTGCGGATCGCCGGCGCGCTCTACCTGCTCTGGCTCGGCTTCGGCGCGCTGCGTGCGGCGTGGCGGGGCGGGGCGCGGCTGCAGCCGGCGGCGCCGGCCCGCGCGGCCTACCGCGACGGCCTGGTCACCAACCTGACCAACCCGAAGGTCATCCTGTTCTTCCTGGCCTTCCTGCCGCAGTTCGTGGATCCCGGCCGTGCGCCGGCGTGGCTGCAGATGGCGATCCTGGGCCCGCTGGTGCCGCTGATGGCGCTGCCGGTCTATGGCCTGCTGATCGCCGGCGCGGACCGCGCGGCGGCGCGGCTCTCGGGCTTCGCGCGCTGGCTGGACGGCGTGGCGGGCGTTCTGTTCGTGGCGCTCGGCCTGCGGCTGCTGCTGGGCGGGCGCCCGGCCTGAGCGGCTTGCATGGCGGGGCGATCCCGCCCTATCCGGGCGGACCATGTCCGCCGCCCTCCTCGCCGCGCTGCTGCTCTCGGTGGCGGCCTACATCCACACCCGCTCGGCCGATCCGCGCATGCGGCCGGAGAACCCGGTCGCGGACCTCATCTGGCGGGGCCTGGCCTTTGTCTCGCTCATCGGCTGGGGGGCGCTGATTGCGCGCGGCTTCTACCAGGCGCACTGGGCCGATGCGACCGCCGCGCTGCTCGGCTCCTTCGCGCTGAATTGGTATTTCGGCTATCGGGGCCCGCGGCCCACCTGGCCCGGCCTGTCCATGCTGTTCGCCGTCGTCGGGCTCGGCCTGGCGGCCTGGTCCTTCGCCAACGAGTAGCGAAGGTTCCGGGCCGGCCGATTCACGCCTCCGGTCTGCGCCCTTCGGCGATCGGACGGCTACGCGACCGGCGGCAGGTCGAGCCGCACCACCTCCCCCTCCGCGTCCATCGCCGGGTAGCGCCTGCGCACCAGCGGGTCGTGGCCCGGGATGACCAGGCTCTCGTCGCCGCCGGCCAGCTGCCGCGCGCGCCGCCAGCCCTGCACCATCGCACCCAGGTCGAACAGGATCGGGAAGGGGTTCTGGCGTTCCGCGTTGGCGTAGAAGTGCGCGGCGTCCACGGCCAGCACGAGCGGCCCGCGCGCGGTGGCCACGCGCACCATCTGCATCCCGTCCGTATGCCCGCCGACGCGATGCACGGTGACGCCCGGCGCGACCTCGCCCTCGCCGTCGTGGAAGCAGACGCGGTCGGCATAGACGGCGCGGACCAGCTTCACCACGTCCTCGACCTCGAAGGTGGTGCGCAGGCAGGTGCTGCACATGTGCCGGCCGGTCGCGAAGGCGACCTCCCGGTCCTGGATGTGGAAGGTGGCGTTCGGGAACAGGCCGAGATTGCCGGCATGGTCGTAATGCAGGTGGCTGATGATGACGTCGCGGATCGCCTCCGGCGTGGTGCCGACGGCGCGCAGGCAGTCGGCGACCGTGCGCATGATCGGGCGGTTGCGGCGCGCCGCCGTCTCCGGGTCGAAGCCCGTGTCCACCAGGATCTCGCGGCCGCCCGGCCCGCGCAGCAGCCAGACGAAGTAGTCGATCGGCATCGCGTCATGCGCGTCCGCCACAGGCATCAGGAAATTCGCCTGCGCCATCCGCTCATGCGCGCCGTAGCGCAGCGCCAGCACCTGCCACATCGGATCAGCCCTTCCTAGCGACCTGCGGCGAGGTCAGCTCCCCCGCCGCCAGCGCCTCCGCGAAGCGGGCGGCGGCGGTGTGGTCCTGGCCCGGCCCGAGCAGCGCGGCGGCGGCGGCCCAGAGCTCCCGCGTCTGCGCCGCCAGCGGCGCGGGCGTGTTCGTCTCCCGCCCCACCTGCAGCGCGATGGAGAGGTCCTTCACCATCAGGTCCAGCCCGAACCCGGAATCGAAGCCGCGCGACAGCACGAACTGCTTCAGCTTCTTCTGCGTGCTGTTGTTCATCCCCGTCGAGGCGTTCAGCACCTCCACCATCGTCGCGGGATCCAGCCCGAAGCGGCTGCCGATCAGCAGCGCCTCCACGCTGACCAGGAAGCCTGCCGCGCTCACCAGGTTGTTCAGCGCCTTCATCGCCTGGCCGGCACCGACATCGCCGCAGCGGGTGATGGCGGTGCCCATGGCGCGCAGCACTGGCGCGACGCGATCGAGCACGGCGGGATCGCCGCCGGTCATGATGGCGAGTTCACCGGTCTCCGCCCGTGCGACGCCGCCGGAGACGGGCGCATCCACCAGGCTGACGCCCTGCCCGGCCAGCGACTGCGCCATGGCGCGCGTGGCGGAGGGCTCGCCGGACGACATCTCGACCAAGACGGCGCCGGGCGCCAGAACGGGGCGTATCGCCGCGACGACGGCTTCCACCTCGCGGCTGGTGGGCAGGATGGTGACCACGGCATCCGCGCCCGTGGCGGCTTCCGGGGCGCCAGCCGCCGCATGGCCGCCGCAAGCCGCCGCGAAGGCGGCCGCGCGGCCCGGGACGGCGTCGTGCACGGCAACCGCGAAGCCGGCCTCCACCAGCCTTCGTGCCATCGGCCAGCCCATGCGGCCGATCCCGATGAACCCGATCCGTCCGATCGAGCCGCCCATGCGCTGCCTCCCTGCCCTTGCCGGGCAAGGCTGCGCCGTGCGCCGGGCGAGGGTCAACCGGGCGAGTCGCGGCTACACTTCAGGCGGTCCAGAGATGGAGGCGACATGTTCGAGGGCTTCACGGAAGAACGACGCCAGGGCGATGGCGTGGATCTGCGGCTGCGCCGGGGCGGCTCGGGACCGCCGCTGCTGCTGCTGCACGGCAACCCGCAGACGCACGCGATGTGGCACAAGGTCGCGCCGGTCCTGGCGCAACGGTTCACGGTCGTCTGCCCGGACCTGCGCGGCTACGGCTTCTCCGGCAAGCCGCCGGTCTCGGCCGACCATGCCGCGTATTCGAAGCGCGCCATGGCGGGCGACATGCTCGCGCTGATGCGGGGCCTCGGCTTCGAGCGCTTCCAGGTCGTCGCGCATGACCGCGGCGCGCGCGTCGCGCATCGGCTGGCGCTGGATGCCCCGGGGGCGGTGCAGCGACTCTGCGTGATGGACATCGTCCCGACGCTGCACCATTTCGAGACGACCGACATGGCCTTCGCCATGGGCTACTATCACTGGTTCTTCCTGGCCCAGCCGCACCCGAAGCCCGAGCGCATGATCCAGCGCGACGTCGAGGACTGGTTCGACCTCCACACCTCGCGGGAGCCGAAGGACAAGGGATTCTTCCACCCCGATGCGCGCGCCGACTACCTGGCTGCGCTGCACGCGCCCGGCACGGTGGAGGCGATCTGCGAGGACTACCGCGCCGCGGCGACGATCGACCTCGACCACGACCGCGCCAGTCGCGCGGCCGGCGACCGCGTCGCCTGCCCGCTGCTGGCGCTGTGGGGCGCGAAGGGGAAGGTCGGGGTCTGGTACCGCCCGCTGGAGGTCTGGCACGACTACGCCAGCGGGACGGTGACGGGCGGCCCGGTGCAGTCCGGCCACTACCTGGCCGAGGAAGCGCCGGGGGAGGTGCTGGCGGCGCTCGACGGCTTCCTGGACGCGCGGGCGAGGTAGATCAGGCGAATTCCAGCGTGACGATGGAGACGTCGTCCTCGAAGGGCTCGCCGCCCGCCAGCGCTTGCGCCGCGCGCAGCAGGCGCTCGGGCTCGGGCAGGCCCGGCACCGGCGGCTCGGACAAGGCGGGCAGGAAATCGGGCAGCGCGTTCTGCTTTCCGCCCGGTCCCTGCGTCTCGAAGGCGCCGTCGCTGAACAGGTGCAGCCGCGCCCCCGGCGGCACCGTGACGGAGCCGGTCTGCGGGGCACGGCCGGGGATGCCGCTGCCGACCGGCAGGTTGCGCGTGCCGACCGGCTCCGGCGCGCCGCCGGCGATCAGGTAGGCGGCATGGTGGCCACCGGAGACGTGGTCCAGGCGCCGCGTCGCCGGGTCGAACACGCCGTACCACAACGTGAAGAACAGCCCGCCATGCCGGTCCATCTCGAACACGGCGTCGAGCGCGGACAGCACCGCGCCGCAATCGCCGGGATCGGCACCGGGCGGGCCGCCTTCCCGTAGCATGGTCATCACCGAGGCGGCGAGCAGCGCCGAGCCCACGCCATGCCCGGCCACGTCGATCAGCCAGACCACGAAGCGGCCGTCCAGCAGCGTGCGGTAGCCGAAGCCGTCGCCGCCGACCGAGACCGACGGCACGAAGCGCCAGTCAACCCGCACGGGACCGGTCGGCAGGACAGGCGGCAGCAGCGCCTGCACGTAGTGCGCGGCCCGATCGAGGTCACGCTCGATCTCCGCCGCGCGTTCCAGCGCACGCCGGGGGCCGCGGAGATAGACCAGCGTGAAGGGTCCGACGCGGAAGCGCGTGCCGGCGCCGAGTTCCGTCGGCTGCGCGATCCGCTCCCCATCGACGATCGTGCCGTTGGTGGAGCCGAGGTCGGTCACCACCGCCCGCCCGTCCCTCAGGGCCAGGCTGCAATGGGCACGGGAAACCTCAGGCGAGGCGAGGACGAGGTCATTGCCCTCGATGCGCCCGATGCGCACCGGCAGTTCGCCCAGCACGATGCGCTTGCCGGGCGCCGAGCCCTCGCCTTCCACCTGCACCACGTGCAGCACCGAATCCTCGACCGGCGGTGGCGAAGAGCCGGGGCGGCGGATCGTCGTGCGCTCGGTATCGTCCAAAGCCGGCGACCTTCATGAATGACGGAACTGCAACATGACGTCACCGGGACGGTTCAGGCAAGGACTCAGCCCAGGCCGAGCGCCTGGAGGTCCAGGATGAAGGGCAGGTCGGTGTCGCCGGTCGCCGCGCCTTCGGCCGTGAGCAGGGCATGGGCCTGTCCGCGGTGATGGGTCTGGTGGTTGAAGAAGTGGGTGACCAGCACCCAGCGCGGCCGCGTGACGTCGCGCCCCAGCGCGGCGCTGGACCAGCTCAGGGTGCCGTCGAGCCAGGCGGCGTCGAGTCGCGCGGCCCAGGCCTCGATGCCGGCATCGGCCTCCGCGCGCGCGGCCTTCAGCGCTGACCAATCGGCGTAGAGGCCAGGGCTGGACTTGATGCCGCCCTCAGGCTTCTCCCAGGCGGCGAAGCGGTGCATCCAGGTGCGGTCGCCCCAGAGCAGGTGGCTCAGCGTGCCCTGGATGGAGCCGAAGAAGGCGCCGCGATCCGCCTGTCGCTGCGCGGGCGCCAGCCCGTCCGCGGCGGCGTAGAGGCGGCGGTTCATCTCCGCGTTGTACGCGGCCATCAGCCGCACCCAGTCGGGCGTGATCATCGGATCGCCTTCCAGAAGAACACCGCATCGGCCGGGGCGCGGTCCGGGCCGAGTTCGAAGCCGGGGATGGTGCCGACCTCCACCCAGCCCAGCTCGCGATACAGCGCCTCCGCCGCGGTGCCGAGCCGGGTGTCCAGCACCAGCAGGCTGCGGCCGATGCCGCGCGCGGCCTGCTCCGCGCGGCGCATCAGCGCACGACCGACGCCCCGGCGCCAGCAGTGCGGATCGACCATCAGCTTGGAGAGCTCGGCGCGGTGCGGGGCATTCTCCGGCATGTCCAGGCCGAGCTGCACGGTGCCGACCAGCTCCCCGTCCAGCCAGGCCACCAGCAGCACCGCCTTGCCCAATGCCACCTGGGACGAGACCTGCTTCCAGTAGGCCTGCGCGACGGCGGGCACGAGGGGCGGCAGCCAGGTGAGGCTGGCGCCGCTGGCGACGCAGGCGATCAGCAGGTCCGAGAGGCGCCGCTCCGCGCTGGCGGCCGCCGCGGCGTCCAGCGCCTCCACCACCAGTCCGGCCACCGGCTTGGCGTAGCGGAACTCCAAGCTGTTGGAGATGTCGTCCAGGATGCGGATCGAGCCCTGGCGGACATAGCCGCGCTTCTCGTAGAAGCGGTGCGCCGCCTCGAAGCGCGTGTCGGTCCACAGCACCAGGCGCTGCGCACCGCCGGTGCGGGCGTGCGCCTCTGCCGTGCCCAGCAGGTCGTGGGCCAGGCCGGTGCCGCGGCACGCCTTCGCCACATAGACCTTGCAGATCTCCCAGGCCGCGTCCTGCTGCATCGGGCGGGTGGCGGCCATGCCCACCACCTGCCCGTCCTGCTCGGCGGCCCAGAGCGCGCCGCCGTCCCGGCCGAAATAGGTCGCCAGCGCGCGCAGCTCCGGCAGCTCGCCGTCCACGTCGAGGATGCAGCCGGGATAGTCGGCCCAGCACTCGCCGATCAGGCGGATGAAACCCTCTGCGTCGCTGTCCCGTCCTCCCCGGATCCGCGCGCCCGTCATGCCAGCCCGCGGCAGAACTCCTGGATGCGCGTGCAGGCCTCGCGCAGGCTGTCGGTGTCCGTCGCGTAGGAGATGCGGATGTAGGGGCTCATGCCATAGGCGGCGCCCTGCACCACGGCGACATGCTTCTCCTCCAGCAGCGCCAGGGCGAAGTCGGTGTCGGTCGCGATGCGCCGACCGCCCGCGCTGGTCCTGCCGAGACAGCCCGCGACGTTGGGGAAGACGTAGAAGGCGCCTTCCGGCTTGTGGCAGGCGATGCCGGGCGCCTGGTTCAGCATCTCCACCACCATGTCGCGCCGCGCCTTGTAGATCGCGGCCCGCTCCTTCACGAGGTCCTGCGGGCCGTCCAGCGCGGCGGCGGCGGCCGCCTGGCCGACCGTGCTGATGCCGCTGGTCAGCTGGCTCTGCATGTTGACCATCGCCGCGATCAGCGCCTTCGGCCCGCCGCAGAAGCCGACGCGCCAGCCCGTCATCGCATAGGTCTTGGATGCGCCGTTGACGGTCAGCACGCGATCCTTGAGGCGCGGCTCGACCTCCGCGATCGTGCAGAACTCGAAGCCGTCGTACACGAGGTGCTCGTACATGTCGTCGGTCAGCACCCAGACATGCGGGTGCTTCAGCAGCACCTCGGCCAGCGCCTTCATCTCGGCGCGCGAGCAGGCCGCGCCGGTCGGGTTGTTCGGGAAGTTCAGGAACAGCCACTTGGTCTTCGGCGTGATCGCGGCGTCCAGGTCCTCCGGCCGCAGCTTGAAGCCGTTGTTCTGCGGGCAGTTGACCAGCACCGGCTTGCCGCCCGCCAGCTTCGCCATGTCGGCGTAGCTGATCCAGTAGGGCGCGGGGATCAGCACCTCGTCGCCCTGGTCGCAGGTGGCCAGCAGCGCGTTCATGATGACCTGCTTGCCGCCGTTCGAGACCATGATCTCGTCCAGCGCGTAGTCCAGGCCGTTGTCGCGCTTGAACTTGCGCTGCACGGCCTGCTTCAGCGCCTTCGTGCCGTCCTGCGGCGGATACTTGGTGTCGCCGGCCAGCGCCGCCTGGTAGGCGGCCTCGATCGCGTGGCGGGGCGTGTCGAAGTCGGGCTCGCCGATGGCCAGCGAGATCACCTTGATGCCCTGCGCGGCAAGCTCGCGCGCCTTGGTCGTCATCACCGCGGAGGCGGAGATCTCGATGTCCTTCAGGCGGCTGGCGAGCGCGGGCATGGCGGGCGGGATCTCCGGGCAGGGGGAAGGCGCAACCTAGTCCGCTGCCGCGCCCCGCTCAATCCGCGCCGCGTTCCATGATCCAGTCATGCGGCTGTTCGCCGACCAGCACGAAGCCCTGGCGTTCCCAGAAGCGTCGCGCGGGGCTCTCCTTCAGCACCTCGATCCACCAGCCGCGGCCGGGATGGCTGGCGCGCAGCGCGGCGAAGACCTCCGCGCCCACCCCCCTGCCCTGCAGCGCCGGCTCCAGGAAGAAGCTGTGCAGCTCCATGCGGTCGCCGCGGTCGTAGAGGCCGAGGCAGCCGATGACGGTGCCGTCGCGTTCGATGAGTCGGAGGCTGCGGGCCTCGAAGTGCTGGCGCATGCGCGCGCGCCGGCGTGCCGGGTCGAACCGCCCGATCCGCTCCAGATGCGCGCGCATCGTGCGGATCGAGAGGTCCAGCACATGGTCGAAATCGGCCTCCGTCGCGGGACGGAAGCCGATCGGCACTACTTCAGCCCGGCGCAGAAGGCCTGGATCCGCGTGCAGGCATCCTTCAGCGAGGCGTCGTCGGTGGCGTAGCTGATGCGGAAGTGGCCGGGGAACATGAAGGCCGCGCCGTGCACGGCGGCGACGCCCTGCTCCTCCAGCAGCGCCAGGCAGAAATCCTCGTCGGTCTCGATCCGCTTGCCGCTGGCGCTGGTCTTGCCGAGGCACCCGCGGATGTCAGGGAAGACGTAGAAGGCGCCTTCCGGCGTCGGGCAGCGCACGCCGGCAGCCTTGTTCAGCATGCCCACCACCAGGTCGCGCCGGCGCTCATAGACCTTGCGCATCTCCTCGACGCTGTCCTGCTGGCCGGTCAGCGCTTCGATGGCCGCGGCCTGGGAGATGCTGCTGGTGTTGGAGGTGGACTGGCTCTGCAGCTTGTCCATCGCCTTGATCAGCTGCACCGGCGCGCCGGCGAAGCCGATGCGCCAGCCGGTCATCGCATAGGCCTTGGAGCAGCCGTTCATGGTGACCGTGCGGTCCTTCAGCCGCGGCTCCACCTGCACCAGCGTCGCGAACTCGATGCCGTAGGTCAGCTTCTCGTAGATGTCGTCGCTGAAGATCCAGACGTCGGGGTGGCGCATCAGCACCTCCGCCAGGCCCTTGAGTTCGGCCGCCGTGTAGCCGGCACCGGACGGGTTGCAGGGGTTGTTCAGGATGAACCACTTGGTCTTCGGCGTGATCGCGGCTTCCAGCTGCTCCGGCGTGATCTTGAAGCCCTGGTTGGGGCCGCAGGGCACGATCACCGGCTTGCCCTCGGCCAGCGCGACGATGTCGGGGTAGGACACCCAGCACGGGGCGGGGATGATCGCCTCGTCGCCCGGGTTGATGGTGGCGACCAGCGCGTCGAAGATCACCTGCTTGCCGCCGGTGGCGACCAGGATCTCCTCCGGCTTGTAGTCGATGCCGTTGTCGCGCTTGAACTTCTCGGCGCAGGCCTTGCGCAGCGCCATGGTGCCGGCGACATCCGTGTACTTCGTCTCGCCGCGCTCGATGGCGGCGATGGCGGCGTCCTTGACGTTCCGCGGCGTGTCGAAATCGGGCTCGCCGGCCGCGAGCGAGATGATGTCGCGCCCCGCCGCCTTCAGGGCGCGGGCCTTCGCCGTCATGGCGATGGTCAGCGAGGGCGAGATGCGGTCCAGGCGGTCGGCGATGAGGTGCATGGCGGTTTGGCGTTCCCTGCCGCCCCGGACAGGCATGCCCCGGTCGCGGCCGGTCCGTTTCCTAATCCCACGGGCGCGGTGCGTCCACCGGCCTGGGCGTTATTCCAGGCGGAGCGGGCGGTAGCCCTGGAAGGTGAAGCCCTTGGCCCGCATGCATTCCCGCCGCCAGGCGTCGCGCGGTCCGCTGGCCACGTCCACCCAGGCATAGCGCGCCGGCCGCCAGCGGGAGAAGGTCTCGCACACCTCGCGCCCGTCCCGTTGGCGCCAGCACCGACGGTCCCGGTCGTAGCCGGCGGGTTCCACCATCTGCCAGACCATCTGGGGCGGCACCGCCAGTTCCGAGCGGTCCTGACAGACGGCATTGGTGGCATCCGCCTCGGCCTCGGTCGTGCCCGGCCGCACCCAGCGCTCGGCGCAGCCGCCGACGAGCAGGACGAGCAGGAGAAGCAGGGCGCGTGGCATCACGGTCGCACCGTGGTGGGCGGGCCGGCCCGCAGGCCGTCCAGGGTGTAGCCCTGCTGCCGCATGCAGGCCCGCGCAAGCTCCATCCGCGCGTCGCGGTTCACGTCCACGTTCTCGTAGGTCGCCGCGACGCGGTGGGAGTATTCGTCGCGGCAGACCTCCCGGCCGCCCTGGTTGCGGCAGACGCGGCGGTAGACCGTGCGCTCTGGGGAGCTCTCGCGGCGCTCCATCCGCGCGGGAATGGAAGCGGCGGCGGCCTGCTGGCAGCGGGCGAAGTCGCGGTCGGCCTGCTCCACGGTCGTGCCGGGGCGCTGCCAGTTCTCGGCGCAGCCGGCCAGCGGCAGGCTCAGCAGCAGGGCGGGAAGCAATCGGCGCATCGCGTCGTCAGGCTGGCGCGGGAGAGCGCCGGGATTGTGGCAAGGATCAGGCGCGCGGTGGGCGGAAGCCGAGCCGCAGCGCCAGCAGCAGGGTGGCCGCCACCGCCAGCACGGTCAGCGTGGCCAGCGCGTAGAGTTCAGGCGTCAGGCCGAGCCGCACGGCGGAGAACACCACCATCGGCAGCGTCGAGGCGCCCGGCCCGGAGACGAAGCTGGCGATCACCAGGTCGTCGAGCGAAAGGGTGAAGGCCAGCAGCCAGCCGGCTGCGATCCCCGGCGCTGCCAGGGGCAGCGTGATCAGCAGGAACACCCGCCAGGGCCGCGCGCCGAGGTCCATCGCCGCCTCCTCGAGGCTCAGGTCAAGGTCGCGCAGCCGGGCCTGCACGACCACCGCCACGTAGGCGGCACCGAAGGTGGCATGCGCGATCGCCACCGTGGTGGCGCCGCGTCCGGCCGGGAAGCCGAAGGCCTGCTCCAGCGCGACAAACAGCAGCAGCAGCGACAGGCCCGTGATGACCTCCGGCATCACCAGCGGTGCCGCCATCATGCCGGCGAAGGCGCCGCGCCCGCGGAACCGCCCGAAGCGCGCCAGCGCGAAGCCGGCCAGGGTGCCGAGGATGGTCGCCATGGTGGCCGAGACGGCGGCGATGCGCAGCGAGAGGAACAGCGCCTCCATCAGCGCCTCGTTGCGCCACAGCGCCACGTACCAGCGGGTGGAGACGCCGGTCAGGCTGGTGACCAGCCGGCTCTCGTTGAAGGAGAACACGGCCATCAGCAGGATCGGCAGGTAGAGGAAGGCGAAGCCGAAGCCGAGCGGCACCAGCAACCGGCCGAGACCACTCATCGCTCCGCATCCCTCGTCGCGCGCGACTGGAACAGCGCGATCGGCAGCACGAGCAGCAGCAGCAGCACGACCGCCAGCGCCGAGGCCAGGGGCCAGTCGCGGTTCTGGAAGAACTCGGTCCAGAGCACGCGGCCGATCAGCTGCGCGCCCGGGCCGCCCAGCAATTCCGGGATGACGAACTCGCCGACGGCAGGAATGAACACCAGCAGGTAGCCGGCGACCACGCCGGGCAGGGAGAGCGGCAGCGTCACCGCCAGGAAGCCGCGCCAGGGCCGGGCGCCGAGGTCCGCCGCCGCCTCGAGCAGCGCCGGATCCAGCCTGGACAGGGAGGCGTAGAGCGGCAGCACCATGAAGGGCAGGTAGCAATAGGTGATGCCCAGATACATCGCGAGGTCGGTGTAGAGCAGCCGCAGCGGATCCTCGATCAGGCCCAGGGCGAGCAGCGCGCCGTTGATCCAGCCCTGGTCCTGCAGCAGTCCGATCCAGGCGGTGACGCGCAGCAGGAAGGAGGTCCAGAAGGGCAGCACGACCAGCATCAGCAGCGTGTTGCGCCAGCCCTCCGGCGCGCGCGCGATGGCCAGCGCCATCGGGTAGCCGACCAGCAGGCAGAGCGTGGCGGAGACCGCGGCCACGCGCAGGCTGCGCAACGCGGCCTCGGCATAGAACGGGTCCTCCAGCAGCAGCTGCAGGTTCGCCATGTTCAGCTGCAGCTGCAGCGCGCCGTCCTCGCCCCGCCGCAGCAGCGGCGCGTAGGGTGGGATCCCCTCCGCAGGTTCGGCGAAGCCGATGGAGAGCACGATGGCGAAGGGGGCCGCGAAGAACAGCAGCATCCAGGCCGCCGGCAAGGCCAGCACCAGGGCGCGGCGGAGGCGCGGCGTCACTCCGGCAGCACCAGGCTGGCCTGGCCGTCCCAGGTGACGACGACCTGGTCGTCCCAGTCCACCGGGCGCTCCGTGATGCGGCGCAGGTTGGGCTGGCTGACGCGCAGCACGCGGCCGCCATCCAGCTCCACATGGTACATGAAGAAGTCGCCGAAATAGGCAATGTCGCGCACGCGGCCGGCGAGGCGGTTCTCGCCGTGCCGCGCCTCCGCGGCGTCGACCCGGTCGATCCTCAGCCGCTCGGGCCTCAGCGCCACGTAGACACGGCTGCCGGGCGGCTTCGGCGCCGGCGCGTCGGAGAGAATGGCCATGTCGAACTCGGCCGAGCCGATGCGCGTGCCGGCCGGCCCCGTCGTTTCCACCACGCCGTCCAGGATGTTGGCAGTGCCCAGGAATTCGGCGGTGAAGCGGCTGTTCGGGAGCTCGTACACCTCGCCGGGCGTGCCGACCTGCGCCAGCGTGCCGCGGTCCATCACGCCGAGCCGCGTGGCCATCGTCATCGCCTCCTCCTGGTCGTGGGTGACGATGACGAAGGTGGTGCCGGTGCGCTCCTGGATGGATTGCAGCTCGAACTGCATGGATTCCCGCAGGTTCTTGTCGAGCGCGGAGAGCGGCTCGTCCAGCAGCAGCAGCTTCGGCCGCTTCGCCAGGGCCCGCGCCAGCGCGATGCGCGCGCGCTGCCCGCCGGACAGCGCAGCCGGCCTGCGCGCCTCGAAGCCCTCCATGCGCACCAGCGCCAGCATCTCGGCCACGCGCTCCCGCGCCGCGGCGCGCGGCACGCCGTCCATGCGAAGGCCGAAGGCGATGTTCTGCGCGACGGTCATGTGCGGGAACAGCGCGTAGGACTGGAACATCATGTTCACCGGCCGCGCATGGGCCGGCACGCCGGCCATGTCCTGCCCGTCCAGCACGACGCGACCGGCGTCCGGTCGCTCCAGCCCCGCCAGGATGCGCAGCAGCGTGGACTTGCCGGAGCCCGACCCGCCGAGCAGCGCGAAGAACTCGCCGCGGTAGATCGACAGATCGATGCCATCCAGAGCGGCGAAGCCGCCGAAGCGCTTCGTCACGCCCTCGATGCGCAGGAAGGGCTCGGCCGCCGGATCGCGCCAGGGCTCGTCGAAGCGGCGCGACCGCGCCGGGATGGCGGTGCCGGGCGCTGCGCTCACCGACCCGCCTTGAACCGCGCCCAGACCCGCGACCGGGCGCGCTCCGCGGCCTGCGGCACCGGGCCGATGGTGAAGAAGCGCGCGCGCAGCGCCTCCGGCGGGAAGACCGCCGGGTCGTCGGCCACCTCCGGCGCGACCAGCGCGCGGCTGGCCGGCACGCCGTTCGGGTAGCGGACGTGGTTGGTGATGGCGGCCATCACGTCCGGCTGCAGCAGGAAGTTGATGAAGGCGTGCGCGGCTTCGGGGTTCGGCGCGTCGGCGGGGATGGCGAGCAGGTCGAACCAGAGCTGCGCGCCCTCCCGCGGCGCCACGTATTGCACGGCCACGCCGCGGTTCGCCTCGCGCGCGCGCAGCCCGGCCTGGATCATGTCGCCGGAATAGCCGAAGGCGAGGCACGACTGGCCGCCGGCCAGCGCCTCGATGGCGCCGCCGGTCGAGAAGTTGCGGATGAAGGGCCGGATCGCCAGCAGCGCTCGCTCCACCTCGCGCAGGTCGCCCGCATCGGTGCTGTTCGGATCCTTGCCGAGGTAGTGCAGCACCGTCGGGATCACGTCGATCGCGCTGTCCATCATGGTGATGCCGCAGCGGGCGATGCGGCGGGCGTGCTGCGGGTCCATCAGCAGCGCCAGGCTGTCCATCGGCGCATCGGGCGCCAGCGCGCGGATGCGCTCGGCATTCAGGCCGAGCCCGATGGTGCCCCAGAGATACAGCGCGCCGAAACGGTTCTCGGGATCGGAGGCGGCGACCTGCGCCTGCAGCGCCGGGTCCAGGTTGCGCAGGTTCGGCAGCAGCGCGCGGTCCAGCGGCCGGAAGGCCCCGGCGCGCGCCAGGCGCGAGAAGGTGGGCTCGCTGGTCGGCACCACGATGTCGTAGCCCGTGCGCCCGGCGGACAGCCGGCCCTCCAGCGTCTCCAGGCTGTCGAACACGTCGTAGCGCACGCGGATCCCGGTTTCCCGCGTGAAGCGCTGGACCATGTAGGGGTCGATGTAGTCGTTCCAGTTGAACACGTTCAGCACGCGTTCCTGTGCCGCCAGGGGTGCGGCGAGCAGCGTCGCGGCCAGGCAGGCGCCGAGCAGGAACAGGCGTCGCATGGGCATCTCCCGGATGGGGCCGATTCGGGTGGGCAGACCCTACCACGCATGGCCGTCTGCGCCGCGAGGCAGGACAGGATACCGCTGTTCTAGGATATTTTTCTTGACTTCGTTGCGCCGCCCGGGCTAGACCGGCGCTGCCACGGGGCGAGGTGCGTCCAGCCTCGCCCGGCAACACCCCCATCTCGCGCAGGCCCTGCGCCCGGCACCGCCGGCACGCAGGCCACGCGCGCCCCCGTGCCGCCCGAGCCGCGCGCGGGTGCCATCCCGTCCCTCGTCCGTACTCCCGAGGTCCCGGCACGCGCAGCCGCGCGCGCCGCGGCCGCGCGCGCCCGACCGGAGACCCGCATGCCTTTCGACAACGCCTCGCTCGTCCCGCTCGTCGCCAATGGCGGGTTCACCATCTGGCTCTATCGCACCACCGATACGCGGGCGGCCGCGCTCGCGCCCGGCTACTTCGCCGGCGCCGCCGCGCGCCTGGTCAGCGGCGACGTGATGTTCCTGCAGGCCGCCGATGCGCTCACGCTGACCACCGTGCGACTGGGCACGGACATGGCGCCGGGCCTGGTGGTGGATACCTTCGCCGTGCCCTTCCGCGTCAACCGCACCTCCGCGCAGCGCTTCTCGGTCCGGCAGGTGGCCAGCGCGGTGGCAATGAGCGTCCTGCTTGCGCCGCTCGCCGGCAACCCGATCGCCGGCGGCACCGTGCAGGCCGAGGCAGCGGTCGCGGGCCCGGTGGCGCAGGTCGCCTTCTCGATCAGCGACGCCGGCGGCACGACGGTTCGCGGGCCGCAGACGGCAGCGGTCAGCGGCGGCTCCGCCAGCGCCACCTTGCCGGCGCCGGCGGCCGGCACGGGCTACCGGCTGCGCGTGGAGGCGGTCGGCTTCCCGCAGGTCGCGGATCTCTCCGCGCCGTTCGCGGTCAGCGCGCCGTACGTGCTGCTGACCCAGGCGGGCGACGTGCTGGTCACGCAGGCGGGCGACCGGCTGCTGATCTGACGGCCCCTCCCCTCCCCGCTCCCCGATCCGCGCAACGAACGAGAGGGCCCGATGGCCGACACACGCATCTCCGACCTTCCGGTCGCCACCGAACTGGCGGCCGCCGATCTCGCGCCCGTGGTGCAGGGCATCGGCGTGGCGGCGCAGACGCGCCGCGCCAGCTTCGCTCAGATCACCGCCGGCATCTTCGTCGAGCGGATGTTCCATGTCCGCGACTACGGCGCAGTCGGCAACGGCACCGCTGACGACACGGCCGCTATCCAGGCAGCGATCGACGCGGCGGCGGCGGCCGGCGGCGGCATCGTCCGGCTCGGCCCGCGGCGCTACCGCGTCGCGGCGGCCGAGCTGGTGGTGAAGGAGAATGTCTGCCTCGAGGGGCCGATCTTCCCCGGCGGCCAGCGCCCGGCCGGCGATTACCGCACCATCCCCGGCACCATACTGCTGGATGCGGCACGCACCGTCCGGGTGATGCGCGCCGCCACGCTGCGCCGCGTCGCGGTGATCCGCGACGGCATGGGCGCGCCGCCGGCGACGATGCGCGCCGGCATCAACCTGCGCGCCGCGATGGCCGGCACCGCCATCACCATCGGCGACGCGTCGGGCACGCATCACGACGTGCTGGTGGAAGACGTGCTGGTGCTGGGCTTCGACCTGGCGCTGCGATCCGACAACAGCCAGCGCCTGAATATCCGGCGCATGCGCGGGGACTGCCGCAACGGCATCTGGCTGTCGCGCACCTACGACGTCACGCGCATCCACGATGTGCATTTCTGGCCCTTCCTGACCGGCAACCTGGGCACCGTCTCGCTGGTGCAGTTCACCGTCACCGGTGCCGCGAACAACGGCGCGGGTCTGGTGCGGATCACCACCGCCACCGCGCATGGCCTGGTCACCGGGGATCTGGTGAACGTCACCGGCCTGGGCGGCATCCCGCCCGGCAACATCCGCGCGCTCGCCACCGTGGTCGATGCGACGCGGGTGGACCTGCAGGGCGTCGGCTTCTCCGGCGGCTGGACAGGCGGTGGGGTGCTCTCGGTCTGGAACAACCGTCGCCAGGGCACCGCCTTCCGCGTCGAGAGCAGCGACGTGGCGGAGTTCGTCAACTGCTTCTGCTACGGCTTCGACATCGGCTTCGACCTGGGCGACGGCGCGCAGTCGATCCAGTTGCACAACTGCAGCGTCGACGACCTGCTGACCCTGCGCGACCCCTTCACGCTCGGCACCTGGATCCGCGGCAGCGCCTTCCGCACCAAGTGGGTGGGCGGCTTCATCAGCAGCATGGCCACCGCCATCCGCGTGCAGAGCAGCGCCTCCAACAACGGCGACAACCAGTTCGTCGGCGTGATGGTGGGCGGCGGCGGCTCCGGGCGCACGGCGGAGGTGCTGGATGGCGGCCTGACGCTGGTCGCCTGCGATCTGCCCGCGGCCTCGGTCTTCCTGGCCAGTACCGGCGACAGCCTCTCCGTCGTCGCCTCGGACACGCGCAGCGCGACCTTCACCGGCCAGACGCCGGCCGACACCTCCCGCATCGTGCTGGTCGGCAACCGCACCCAGGCCGCGCGCGGCTCGGCGGACGGGACCATCACGGTGCTCTCCCGCCGGTCCGAGACGCAGGGCGCCGAGCTCGACTTCGAGAACCAGGACGCGGCGACGGCCTATGCCGTCTCGATCGGCACCGGGTCGCTGGCGCCGCTGCAGATCGGCGGCACGCCGGGCACCAACCCGAATGGCGGCCTGCTGCTCGGCGCCAATGCGTCGATGACGGCGCCCATGACCGTCACGCTGCGCCGCGTCTCGGCCACCCCCGCAAATGGCCACACGCTCGGCCAGGTGGTGTTCAGCGGTCACAACGCCGCCGGCACCGAGACCGCCTTCGCCCGCGCCGGCGGCATCAGCGAGACCGTCGCCGCCGGATCCGAAACCGGCGCCTTCGTGGTGGAGACCCGCGGCACGGGCGGCCTGGCGGAGCGGCTGCGCATCGCCTCCACCGGCACGGTGACGCTGCAGGGCCCGCTGGTGCTTCCCGCCGACCCGACCGCCGCGCTGCAGGCCGCGACGAAGGGCTATGTGGACGCGCAGTTCACCGCCCGCCGCCTGCCGGTGGTCGCCACCGCATCGACCACCGCGCTGACGCTCGCCGCGCATAACGGCCGCCTGGTCAGTGCCAATGCCGGCACGACGCTGTCCATCGACTGGGCGGCGACAGGCGACGGCTTCTCCTGCCTCGTCGTGAACCGGACCGGCGCCGATCTCGCCCTCACCCTGGCCGGCTTCACGGCCGCGACGCCGACCAACCCGGACGGGCTGACCAGGATCCGCGCCGGCGGCCTTGCCACGCTGCTCGCCTTCAGCCCGGACGGCGGCACCACGCGTGTGCTGCTGCTGTCCGGCGCCGCCGCGCCCTGACCTTCCACAGGAGCCTGAGATGACCGACTGGACCCTCTGCCGCTGGCACGGCCCGCCCGAGGCGGTGGCCGCGGCGCTGCGCACGCTCGGCTGGAACGGGCCGGAGGACGCGCCCGGCGCAGCCATCGACCCGCGCGTCGGCGGCTTCATCCCGCCCGCCGGCGAGGCCCCGCGCGAGGTGGATGGCGTGGCCTATGCCGCGCTGGTGGCGCGCGAGGCGCTGCCACTGCCGGCCGGGCTTGCCGAGACCCCGGCGGAGCTCTCCGCGACGCTGATCGGCAGCTTCTGACACCCGCCCTGCCGCCGCCACCGCCAGGCCGCCTGCGCGGCTGGCTCCGACACCGACCCGAAAGGATCCCGACCGGATGACCGACCTGACCGACCACGCGAAGAACCTGCTGGCCCGGGCGCTGTGCGGACGCCTGCCGAGCCTGCCGACTGCGGCTTGGGCCGCGCTGGGCACCGGCGGCTCGGACGCCGCCGGCATCACCGGCGAGCCGGCCGGCACCGGCTATGCCCGCCAGCGCGTGACCTTCACGGGCACCGGCGCGCAGCGCAACGCTGCGGCGCTGAGCTTCACCTTCACCAGCGCGGCCGGGACGCTGACCCATCTCGGCCTCTTCGACGCCGCGACGGGCGGCAATCCGCTGACCTGGGCGCCGCTCTCGGCGTCCGTCACGGTGGCCGGGCCAGGGACCGTCACGGTTGCCGTCGACGCCCTGACCGTCACGCCCGAGTAGCCCGCGATAGCCCTGAGTGTGCACACCGAAGGTGGGCACGGCGAAGGGCGTTAATCGCCGGGCCAGAGAAGCGAGACCGGCGTAGCCCTGAACGCAGTCAGGGCTACGCCGGTCGAGCCTTCAGGTGTACGGCCGTCGTGACACGGCCGAACGTTGCCCAGCCAGCCTGACACCGCGACTGTCAAAGCCTCTTGAAGCCGAGTGACGGGGTCGGATATCTTCGCGGTGTCGGGGTTGGGGAGTGAGACGGGGGTGAACCCGCTTGATGCTGCCCGTCGCATGGCGCGCGAGGCGCTGGGCGAGGGCGAGGTATGCGCCACCTGTGGGTCCAGGGTTGCCGGCCTGTGCCGTCCGCTCGACGCGGCAAGCCTGGACGACGTGCTGGCCGAGACGGAACAGCTCAGCCTGTCGCCGCGGGACATGCTGTTCGGCGAAGGTGACAAGGCCGCGCACATCTACACCCTGGTCCAGGGCACCGCGAAGCTCACGCGGCTGCTGCCGGACGGGCGCGAGCAGGTGCTGGGCTTCCGGTTCGCCGGCGACGTGCTGGGCTATACCGGCGCGGACCATTATCCCTTCGCCGCGCAGCTGCTGACGCCCGCGCAGGTCTGCCGGATCGAACGCCGGCGGCTGGATGGCTTGCTGCGGCGCTATCCCGCCCTGGAGCGACGGCTTCTCGATCTCTGCGTCCAGGAACTTGCGGCCACGCAGGAGCAGCTGGTCACCGTCGGCCGCCGCACCGCCGAGGCGCGCGTCGCTGCCTTCCTGCTGTCCCTGACCGAGGCCGGCCGGCGGCGCCACCAGGTCGGGGCGGTGCTCGATATGCCGATGACGCGGGGCGATATCGCCGATTTCCTGGGCCTGACCCTGGAGACGGTGAGCCGCACCCTCACCGCCTTCCGGCGCCGCGGCTGGGTGCGGGAGCCCAGCCACGGCCGCGTCGAGCTGCTGAAGCGCGAGGCGCTGCTGGAACTGACCGACGGCAGCATGGAGGACTGACCCGGCACCGCCCCTGGCGCCGCGGCCTTCCACTTGCGAAGATCGCGCGGCGGCCGCCGGCTTCCCCCGGAGCGCCGCCAGATGGCCAAGAGGCGGGCGGACCATGGACATCCGCGCCACAGGTGCGGCACCGGATATCCTGACGCCGGAGGCGGCGGTGCGCAGCATCACGCCCGGCAGCCGCATCTTCCTGGGCTCCGCCTGCGCGACGCCGCAGGCCCTGATCGCCGCGCTGGAAGCCATGGCCTCCCCGCCCGCCGACGTGGAACTTGTCAGCTTCGTCGCCGGCATGCCGCCCGGCGGGTCGCCCGCGCTGCGTTCCCGCTTCCGCCACCGCATCTTCTTCGTCGGCAGCGACATGCGGGCGGCGGTGGCCAGCGGGCTGGCCGACTATGTCCCGATCGCGCTGGACGAGGTGCCGGCCCTGCTGGCGAGCGGGCGGCTGCGCATCGACCTCGCGCTGCTGCAGGTCTCGCCACCCGATCCGCGCGGCTTCGTCAGCCTCGGCGTCTCGGTCGAGCTGGGGCCGGCCGTGCTCGCCACGGGCTGCCGGGCGATCGCGGAGATGCTGCCCGGCATGCCCCGCACCCATGGCGAGAGCTTCGTGCCGGCGGGACGCTTCGCCGCGCTGGTGCCGGTGACGGGCGGGGTCGCCGAATACCTCCACCCGCCACTGGACGCCGAGGTCGCGCGCCGCGTGGCGCGGCACGCCGCCTCCGTCATCGAGGACGGATCGACGCTGCATGTCGGCATGGGCCGCCTGCCGAACGAGGCGCTGCGCCATCTGGCGGACCGTCGCGACCTGGGCTTCCACGGCGACGTGGTGATGGACGGGGTGCTGGACCTCGTCGAGGCCGGGGCGCTGACCGGCGCGCGCAAGCGCAGCTATCCCGGCCGCGTCGTCGCAAGCCGGGCATTCGGTAGCGCGCGGCTCTATGCCGCGCTGGACGACAACCCGCTCTTCGCCTTCCTGCCCATCGAGCGCGCCTGCGACCAGGCGCTGCTGGCCTCCGAGCCGAAGCTGGTCTCGCTGACGCAGGCCTTCGCGGTAGACCTGACCGGCCAGGCGACGGTGGACCATGCCGAGGGCACGCTCTACGGCGGCATCTCCACCCAGCCTGCCTTCCTGCGCGCCGCCGCGCGCTCCGCCGGCGGCAAGCCGATCATCTGCCTGCCCGCCACCGCGCCGGACGGCCAGTCCAACATCCGCGACCTGCTGCCGCCCGGGGCCGCCGTGGGCGTGCCGCGCGCGGATGTGCACTTCGTCGCCACGGAGCACGGCATCGCGCATCTGTTCGGGAAATCCCTGCGCGAGCGCGCCCTGGCCCTGATCGAGATCGCCGACCCCGCGCATCGCCCCGCTCTGCTCGATGCGGCCAAGGCGCGCGGCCTGCTGCCCGCCGGGCAGCGCCTCGCCTCGCAACGCCCCTATCCGGTGGAGGAGGAGCGGCGCGTTGCGCTCAAGGACGGGGCCGAGGTGTTGATCCGCCCGACCCGCGCCGGCGACGCGCCCGCGGTGCAGGCGCTGTTCCATCGGCTGAGCGAGGAGGACCGCTACACGCGCTTCTTCGCACGGCTCCGCAGCCTGTCGCAGCAGGAGGCCGAGCGGCTCTGCAACGTGGACCATGACACCGCCGTCGCCTTCCTGGCCGTCACCGGCCCGCGCGAGGCGGAGGAAGCTGTGGCCAGCGCCTGCTATTTCCTCGATCCGCGCAGCAACCTGGCGGAGGTGGCCTATATGGTCGCACCGGCGTGGCAGGGGCGCGGGCTCGGCGCTGCGCTGCAGTCCCGCCTTCAGGACTATGCCCAGGCGCGCGGCGTGCGCGGCTTCGTCGCGGCGATCCTGCCGCGCAACGCGCGCATGAAGCGCCTCGCGGCCACCTCGGCCGGACGGGTGACGATCGAGCGGGAGGAGGACGAGGTGCGCATGACGATCATGTTCGAGGCCCCGGCATGAGCGCCGGCGACACCGCCGGCGTGCCGCCCGGCATCTCCGCCGCCGCGCGCCTCTACGGCCCAGCCGAGGAGGTGGTGCATGCCGGCGAGCCGGGGCGCGAGATGTTCGTCGTGATCTCCGGCGAGGTGGAGGTGCTCGGCACGGATGGCGCGACGGAAAGCCGTCTGGGCCCCGGCGGCGTGTTCGGCGAGATCGCTCTGGTGGATGGCGGCCCGCGGATGCGCAGCGTGCGCGCCGGCCCGAGTGGCGCACGGCTGCTGCCGGTGGACGAGGCACGCTTCGTCTACCTGGTCAGCCAGCAGCCTGCCTTCGCGCTCTCGGTCATCGCGTCGCTGGTGCGCTACCAGCGCGGCACGCCGGCGCCGCCCCCCCGCGATGCCACGTTCCGTCGCGCGCCGGGCGGCTTCCAGGCCGTGGAGCTGCGGCCGGGGCTGCTGCAATTGCGGTCCCTGTCACGCGCCGCCAACGCGTACCTGATCGTCGGCGACCGCCGCCGCGTGCTGGTCGATGCCGGCTTCGCCTCGACAGCGCCGGCCCTGGCCGCGGCGCTGACCGAGGCCGGCCATCCTGCCGACACGCTCGACCTGGTGGTGCTGACGCACGAGCATGCCGACCACGCCGCGGGGGTCGGCTGCCTGCCGGCTGGGCCGCTGGTTGCCGCGCATCGGCTGGCGGCGACGAAGATCGTCCATGGCGACGACTTCGCCACGGTGCGCGACCTGTTCGGCGAGAACGCGCCCCCCGCCCGCGTGGACCTGACGCTGGAGGAGGGATCCGTCATCGCGGCGCCGCCCTGGCGCTTCACCGTCCTGCACACCCCGGGCCACACCTCCGGCAGCATCTCGCTGCACGATCCGGACAGCGGGACGCTGATCTCCGGCGACACGGTGATGGGCGGAGGCGCGCTGGGCGGCATCTTCGCGTCCGGCAACATCAGCGACTACGCGCTGTCGCTCGAGCGCCTGGCCGCGCTGCGCCCGCGGCTGCTGCTGCCTGGGCATGGCGCCGTGTCGGGCCAGGCGGAGGCGGAACTCGGCGTCGCGGTTGGCCGAGCGCGGGGGTTGCTGGCCGAGACGCGCGACATCTTTGGCGCGATGGGCAGCATGACACAGGGGTTGGAAGCGATCCTGCGCTCGGTGCGGGCGTTGGCCAGGTGACAGCCGCAACACGCCGGGCCGCCGCTGGTGCTGCTGGAGAGGATTGAACTCTCTCCAGAAGCCACGAATTGCCAGGAAAACCAAGCATGAATCGAGGGTGCCGAACGAAGACTTTGTAGCACATCGGTGTAGTCGCTCCTAGAGCGCGGCCATACCGAGTGTGAGGTTCCGACATACCCCTTCTGGCGCCACGTAGCCGCGCTGGCGTGAGCAAAGGCCGCGCAACTCGGTCGCCAATGCCGGCCGCGTCGACCAATTGGTGACCGCTGCCGCGATCCGGCGGGCCCTGCCCAGCAAGATCAAAGGTTGTCCGCGCCCGAGCCAGTCCGCGATAGCGGCGGGCGCCTCGTCGAGCGCGTTGCGGAGTGGGCGCTGGCAGGGTGCGGCCGCTACGTGGTGGCATCCGCCATGGTCACGACGAGCGCGCCCTGTTGCCCGCGGGTGCGGTCTGACCGATGGAGCGCTGACCCATCCGCGCTGCCGTCGGCGCGTGCCGAAGCCCAAACGTGCGGAAGGTTGATCGACGGCCGATGGCAGGACCGCTCCCCACCCTTGCGGAAGCTCCGTCAAAGCGCGTCAGAGCACGCGCCCAGCTGCCCAGCACCGACTCACGACAGCGCCCGGTAATGCCGGACCACCGCGCCCACGATCGCACCCAGGGTGCGCGCTCGGGCGATGCGGTCGTCTGCGCCCTCGCGCCGTGCCACCCAGTTCCCGCCAGCGCGCTCAAGGCGGACCCGGTAGCCCTCGGCGAGGTCGAGCCAGCGGAAGCCGTCGCCGCGGTGGATGCGGATGTCGCGGCCGTCCACCCGCCGCACCAGCGGGCGCGGCAGGCGCCGGTCGGATCGATAGCCGGCCACGGCCCTACCCCGCCGCGAACATCAGGCGCAGGTCGCGACGCGCCCCGGCCGGCACCACCGCGACGAACAGGATCGCGCCGCCTGTCCCGGCCAGCACCTTCGCCCGCACGCGCCGCAGGTCGGCGAGCGCCGCGTCCACCTGGGCCGCGAGCGCCGCGCGGTCGGGCTCGTCCATCCCGGCGGCACAGTCCGCCACGTCGCGCATGAGGTCCGCGAAGGTGTGCCAGGCGTCCTGCCTTGCCTCGTCCCGCTCGAGCTCGTCGGCGCCGACCACCTGATGCACCGCCGCCGCTGCCGCCATCCGCACCAGCTCCGTGCCGGTGGCGGGTCGCATCGGCG
Organism: Falsiroseomonas oryzae; assembly: GCF_027856955.1. GTDB lineage: Bacteria > Pseudomonadota > Alphaproteobacteria > Acetobacterales > Acetobacteraceae > Falsiroseomonas > Falsiroseomonas oryzae. Next base: position 23,410 of record NZ_JAPSMD010000006.1, read on the forward strand.
GCAAGGGTCCCGGCCCTTCACCCCAGGGCATGGGGATGTGCCCCCAGCTTTGACGTCGCAAGGTCCGTCCGCTGCTCGCGCGGCGCCCAGAAGCGGCTGCCGGGAGCCCAGTCGGCGAGCTGCCGCGCCACTGGCAGCGGCGATGGCCGGGATTGCGTGCCCCGGACCGCCTGGGCGCGCAGCCACGCCGGCGGCGCGGGGCGCTCGACGAGGGCAAGGTCCGCCGCGGTCAGCGCACCCTCGGCAATCCAGCTCGGCCACATCGACGCGGGCAACAGCACCGGCATCCGGGCGTGCGCCGGTGCGAGAAGCTCGTTGGCCTCCGTGGTGACGATCGCGAAGCGCGGCCCGCCGGGGCCGTCCTCCCACACCGCCGCGATAGCGACGCTCACCCCGTCCGCGACCCGCACCGCGATCGGCGTGCGCTTCACCCCGCGCTGCGTGTAGCCGTCCATCGCGACCAGGCAGCGCCCGCGCCGCGCCATGCGCCGCCCGCGCATCCGCTCGACCGGCACCTGCAGCACCGGGCGGCGCGGGTCCGATGGCGTGGGGATGCCCCAGCGCATCGCCGCGGGCACCACATCGCCCGTGTCGGGCGCGCGCATCAGGACGAGGCAGGGATCCCCGGGCCGCCGGTCGTAAGGCGGCACGCCGAGCACCTCCGGCTCACCCTGCAGCACGCCGCGGGGCATGGGAGCCTCCCTTGCGGGGCGGCGCGCGGCGCTCCCCACTGCCGCCCCCCTTGGCGGTGCTCCCCTTCTTCGCCGCGCCCCGCGCTGGCGCGGCCCGGCGCTCTTCCTTCTTGTCGCTCGCCACCGGGCCCTGCGGCGCCTTCAGCGATCGGCGCAGCGCCTCCATGAGGTCGATGACGTTGCTCTCGGCCGGCTCCTGCGTCGGCCGGTGGACGACGCGCTCGCCCTCGGCCTTGCTCTCGACCAGCTCGCGCACGGCCTCCTTGTAGCGGTCGTGGAACTCGGCCGGGTCGAAGGGCCCCTTGGCCTGGGCGATGATCTGCTGGGCGATCTCGACCATGCGCTTGTCGATCTTCACCTCGGCGATCGTCTCGAAGGCGTCGTCCTCGCTGCGCACTTCGTCGTGGCTGTGCAGGGTGGAGAGCAGCATGCCCTTGCCGCGTGCCTCGACGGCGACGATCCGCTCCCGGCTGGACATCACCAGGCGGCCGAGGGCGACCTGGTGCTCACCGCGCATCGCCTCGCGGATCACCGCATAGGCGTCCTGCGCGGGCTTGCCGTCGGGCACGAGGTAGTAGGGCTCGTCCCAATAGAGGCGGTCGATCTCGCGGCCGTCCACGAAGCGCTCGATGTCGATGACCTTCGTGCTCTCCAGCTTGAGCTTCTTCAGCTCCTCGTCCTCGACGACGACATACCTGTCCCGCTCGACCTGGTAGCCGCGCACCAGGTCCTTGCGTTCGACGAGGCCGTCATCCGGGTCCTTCCAGGCCTGCCGGACGCGGTTGAGGGTCTCGCGGTGCAGGAGATTGAAGTGGACCTGATCGCCCTCGCCCACCGCCTTGAAGAGCCGGACAGGGCAGGTGACGAGCGACAGTCGAAGGTGCCCCTCCCATGTCGGTCGTGCTGCCATGCGCGTGGTCTCGCCTGCGGTTGGTGTCGATCGTCGGGTGGTGAACGGGGGCCCGGATCGGGCGGTTTCTGTCTCTGTTCCGTCGCAGGCAGCTGACTGGAAGCTCGTGTTTTTCATGCGCTTTCCGGCCTAGTCGGCTGGACTCATTCCCAAGTTCGACAGGCGCTGGCGAACCGCCTCTCATTTCGCAGCCGAGGCTGTGGATATGTGGATACTGTGCGGATTCGGGCGGGCAACGGCCACCCAGCCGCTGCGACCGCCTGTGCAGATCGGCGTTGCCATCGTGCTTCCCGGAAGCCGCGGATGATCCGACTCGCGAACCTCACGTTCACGGCACTTCTCGACCACGTGCACGCGCGGCTGCTCCGCACGGCACGTGGCCGCAGCGCGCTGCCAGCGCGCGCCTACCTTGCCGACGAGGCGGGACACGTGACGATGGTCGGACTGCCGGCGCTGGAGGGCACGGCGGAGCACGAGGCGGCGGGGGCCGTGCTCGGCGTCCTGATGCGCGACCACGCGGCAGCCCATGCCGTGCTGCAACTGCCCCACCTTGCGGACCAACCGGATGGCGCCGAGGAGATCGTCGGGCTCTACGCCATCGGCGCGGCTGGGCGCGCGCTGGGGCAGCGCCGGTTCGCGGTGGAGCGTGGCGTGGACGGCCGCATCGCCCGTCTCGTGCAGCTGGCCACGCCGCGCGGGCGGCAGACCAGGGCCGCCTCGGCGGTGGGCTGAGGCGCCGCCCCTCAGAACGCAACCGCAAGGGAGGCGTTCAGGCGGTCATGGCCCCACGCTCCTCCGCTTCGCGGGCGACGACGCCCGACCCGCTTGCTGCCTATCGCGGCAAGCGCGACTTCTCCCGCACGCCGGAGCCGCGCGGCGCCCCGGCGCCGGCGCGCGCGGCGGGGCTGCGCTTCGTCGTCCAGAAGCACGATGCGACAAGGGTGCACTTCGACCTCCGGCTTGAGCTCGGCGGCGTCCTGAAATCCTGGGCGGTGACGCGCGGCCCCTCCCTCGACCCGGCGGACAAGCGCCTGGCGGTCCAGACGGAGGACCACCCGATGGACTACGCCCGCTTCGAGGGCGCCATCGAGGAGGGCTACGGCGCAGGGACGGTGATGGTCTGGGATGAGGGCAGCTGGGGGCCGGCGCCGCAGATCCCCGACGCTGCCGAAGCGCTTGCGAAGGGCAACCTGAAATTCGTGCTGCACGGCACGCGGCTGCGCGGCGGCTGGGACCTCGTGCGCATGAAGCCGCGGCCGAAGGAACGAGCGCCGCAATGGCTGCTGATCAAGCGCCGCGATGACGAGGCCCGGCCCGGCGCGGGTGGCGTGCTCGTCGAGGAGGCGACGACCTCCGTCATCAGCGGGCGCACAATGGAGGCGATCGCGGCGGGTAAGCCTGGGGTTGCACCGAAGGCTGGTGCACCGACGAAGACCGCAGGACGCGCCGCGACACCGAAAGCCGGTGCCGCCGCGCCGCTGGGCTTCGTGTCGCCGCAGCTCTGCAGGCTGGTGGACCGCGCGCCGGAGGGCGAGGGCTGGCTGCACGAAGTGAAGCTGGACGGCTACCGCATCATCGCCGTGATCAAGGACCGCAGGACGACGCTGTGGACAAGGAACCGCAACGACTGGACCGCGCGCTTCCCCGAGGCCGCGGCCGCGCTGGCGCGGCTCGGCGACTGTGTCCTGGATGGCGAGCTCTGCGCGCTCGACGAGGCGGGCAACCCCGATTTCGGCATGCTCGGCTCGGCGATGGAGCAGAAGGCGACCGCCGACCTCGTCTACTTCGCCTTCGACCTGCTCGCGGCCGGCGGCGAGGACCTGCGCGACCTGCCGCTGACGCAGCGCAAGGCCCGGCTGCAGCGCATGCTGGCGAAGGCGCCGCCCGCGCTGCGCTACGTCGAGCCCTTCGCGGCGGCCGGCGAGGCGGTGCTGCGCAGTGCCTGCCGCATCGGGCTGGAAGGCGTCGTCTCCAAGCGCGCCGACGCGCCGTATCGCCCGGGCGACCGCGGCGGAGACTGGGTGAAGGCGAAGTGCCGCGGCAACGACGAGTTCGTGGTGATCGGCCATGGCGAGGGCGCGAAGGGCCGCCTGACGCTGCTGCTTGGCGCCTGGCGGGGCGGCAGGCTGGTCCATCTCGGCCGCGTCGGCAGCGGCATCGGCGCGCGGGAGACCGAGAAGCTGCTGCGTCTGCTGAAGCCGCTGCGCCGCGACGCGCCGGCGGCGGCGGGCGTGCCGGCGAAGGAGCGCCGGGCCACGACCTGGGTGGAGCCGCGCCTCGTGGCGGAGATCGACTACACCGGCTGGACCCCCGACGGCTTGATCCGCCAGGCGAGCTTCAAGGGCCTGCGCGAGGACAAGCCGGCCGGCGAGGTCGGCGTGCCGCGACCGGACGAGCCACCGCCGCCCACCACGCCCGCGAAGCGCCCGGCATCGAAGGCGGCGGCCGGCGGCATCACGCTCACCAACCCCGACAAGCTCCTCTGGCCGGAGGAGGGGATCACCAAGCGCGACCTCGCCGCCTACTACGCCGCCGTGGCGGAGCCGCTGCTAGCCTATGCGGGGGGCCGGCCGCTCTCCCTGGTGCGCGCGCCCGATGGCATCCACGGCCAGCGCTTCTTCCAGCGGCACGCCATGGCCGGCACGTCGCATCTGATCCGCCTGGTCGAAGTGGCCGGAGAGACGAAGCCGCTGCTCGCGATCGAGCGGCCGGAAGCCTTGCAGGCGCTCGCGCAGGCCGGCGTGCTGGAAATCCATCCCTGGGGCTCGCGGGTCGGCGACGAGGACCGCCCCGACCGGCTGGTCTTCGACTTCGACCCGGATGAGGGCCTACCCTTCGCGCAGGTCGTGGACGCCGCGCTGGAGATGCGGCAGCGGCTGGAGAAGCTCGGCCTCGGCGCCTTCTGCAAGACGACGGGCGGCAAGGGCCTGCATGTGGTGGTGCCGCTGACGCCGCGCGCGTCCTGGGCGGAGGCGAAGGCGTTCTGCCGGGCGATGGTCGAGCTCATGGCAGCCGACAGCCCGGAGCGCTTCACGACCAGCTTGGCGAAGCGCGCGCGGGCAGGCCGGATCTTCCTCGACTATCTCAGGAACGACCGCGGAAGCACAGCCGTCGCCGCCTGGTCGCCGCGTGCCCGTCCCGGCGCGACGGTCTCGATGCCGGTGTCCTGGCGCGAGGTCGGGCCGAAGCTCGATCCGGGCGCCTTCACCATCGGCTCGGCTCCGGCGGGAGTGCGGAAAGCCACGGTCTGGGATGGCTACAACGCTGCGGCACGGCCGGTTCCGGCGCTACGCTGACGGGCACCGCCGCGGATTGCCTGACAAGGGCGGTAACTCGCCTGGTCGAGCGGCTACAGCGTAGTCCGACCCGGAGCGGTGATTCGAGGTCAGAGGTCGCCGCCGAAGGTCGCGCATCGGCGGGTTGTCGTCGGCGCCTCCCCCCGGGGGACCCCCGCGGCCTTACTGAGGCGAGGCCCGCCGCCAAACGGTGTTCAGGGTCACGCCGCTCGGCGTCCTCGGGTTGCTGAACGCCAGATCGGTCGGAGTAAGCGTCGTGATGATGCGCCGCTGCGGCGCGCTGCCCATGAGGTTCGTGTAGGTGCTGCCCACGAGTGTCAGCGAGAACTCCCGCGCGGCCTCGTTGACGGTGTAGCTGCCGTAGTAGGCGATCGAGTCCCGCACCACCGTCATCGCCTCCTCCGGCGTCGCCCGGGCGCGGTCGTTGGCCGCCAGTCGGGGGAGTTCAGCTGTCGACTGGAACAGCGAGAAATGGCCATCAGGCGTGAAGATGATGATGCCCTTCGGGCTCGCGCCGAAGGGTTCGCCGCGCCTGCCGTCGTCGGACTGGCTCACCACCGACACAAAGGACCATGCGCCAACGAGCATGTCCCTGACCGAGGTCGCCTGGGCCCAGGCGCTCGGCGGCGCGAGCAGGGTCACTGCGAGGAACGCCGCGAGGCTTGAACGTCGGATCATGTTGGCTCCCTTCCGGCACATGAACTCTGGGCACCTTCCGAGAATGTCGAGCCTTGGCGTCTGCCGACACGGCCGCCAGGACCCGGCACCTCTTTCCGCCGGGTGGCTCCCGGCGCGCCCATACTACCGAGCCTGGCCGTTGCGGTCCGGAAATCTGCCCGAAGATCTTCCGAAGTCGTGCCATGCGGCGCGGGTGATCAGCGCGATACCTGACCGGCAAAGGGTCGACGCGCCATGACAGTCCGGAGTCCGCGCCGGATCGGCGCCGTTGCCTTCGTCCTGATCGGCGGGGAGCCGAAGATTGCACGCCGCTGGGTCGCGCCTGCAGGTCCGCTTCCCGCCCTCCCCGGCCCTAGCTCTGCACGGGTCGCTCACTGTGCGCCGCGTGCTCGGTGCCGTGCAGCACGACGCAAGACCTGGCCGGCGCGAGAGCCATCGACCGCGGTCAGCGATCATGCCGCGCCGTAGTGCCCAGGCACCCTACACGCGGCTTTGCGAGGCCTACCCGGGTTGCCCGACCTAACCTGGGCAGACCAGCTTCCAACAAGGCCATGCACGATGCGCGCCTGCCTGCTCGCCATGCCGCTGATCCTTCTCGCCACCTACGCCGCCGCCCAGGACCGCGCGGGGCAGCGGCCCGCGCTGCAGGACTGTTCCGTGGTGCAGTCTGAAGGCCTGGGCCCAGACGAGGCATCGATCGGATTGGCGCTCACCGGCGACGGACCAGACCGACACGTCGTGGCCGCGCAGCCCCGTGCCGGCCAGGCGCCGGCGCCGGAGGTGGTGATGCAGGCCATGCGGCAGGGCGTGTCCTATGGTGCCGCACTCGCGCCGCCCGCAGGGCAAGCAGAGCCCGAGGCCGCCTTCACTCTGGCCACCGTCGAGCAGGCTGGGACTGTGCTTCTGGAGACGTGGCGGTGGCGCGCGACGACGCCCGGCTCGCCGCCGCCACGCTATGCTTGGGCGCGGCTGCGCTGCGGCCCCTGATCGGGCGGCAAGAGCCTGCACGTCGTCGTGCCGGTCATGTCGCGCGCCACTTGGCCGGAGGCGAAGCAGCTCTGCCGGGCGATGGTCGAACTGATGAGCGCCGACAAGCTGGAGCACTTCATCACCAGCATGGCCAAGAGCACGCGGGCAGGCCGGAACTTCAGGACGGACCGCGGATCGACGGCGGTAAATCGGCGACGCCGCGGGCGAGGGAAGTCACAGCCTGGGACGATTATGGGGCGACGGCACTACCGCTTCCGGAGCTGCGCAAATGATTTCTGCCGGATCGAACGCGTCATCCGTCGTTGGGGATGGTCGCAGACAGGCGGCAGCATGCTCGATCGTGCGGCTACAGCGTGGTTCGACCCCTGCTGGGACGTCCCGGCGCCGTTCAGAGGCGGCCTCCTCTTCCTTTAGCAGACCGCGATGCGGCTGATCGCGGCGCCGATGGCCGCCTGGCGCTCATCGGGTGCCAGATCGTCGGCTGCGATCACGGCGTCCCGGACCAGCGTCCCAAGCTGCTTGAGCTGCTCCCGCTCGGCGGCGCTGCCGGGCGGTGAGGTCCATGCGCGGGCGAAGACCACGTTGCAGGTCATGGTGGGCAGAGGATCCTCGCCGGAACCCAGCCCATGCGGCTGCCGCGGGTCCACCTGGCCCGCCAAAGCGGCACGCAGCTGCCGGCGCAGCGTCACCACCCCCACATCGGTTGCTCCGCGATGCTCCAGCGCATGGATGGCGATCGGCCGCTGGCTGACCTGCGCCTCCCAATCGCCGGGGTTGGCCTGCATCTCGGCATAGGGGCGATGACCGGACTGGCCATAGATGTCGAGGCTGTCGTGCCCGACCAGGCTGCGGTTCCCTTGGCCGAGACCAGGCGGCTCCACCTCCGGTCCGAAATGCCGCCACCCCAGGATCCAGCAGGATTCGTCATCCGCCGGCACCGTCCATCGCGTGATGCCCACCCGCTGGAAGATCCGCGGCACCTCGCCGCTCTCCCACAGCGCGGCCACCTGTCCCACGTTGGGCACGATCACCTCGTTGATGCGGACCCAGACGTGATCGCCGACGCGCCGCACGGCGACATAGTAGGTGCGATCGCGATGCGTGCCGTAGATCAGCACCGGCATCTCGCCCCAGGCGGGCGTGAAATGCGTCTCGCCCATGCGCGTGTGGAGGAACACCGCATGCATCGGGTCCATCTGGTTCTCGTGCACCTGCAGCCAGTTGCAGGGGTAGTGCAGGGAGTAGGGAACCAGTTCGACATCCGGCAGGCCGATCGTGTCGAAACGCGGGAAAGGCGGGCGGTGCTCCGGCGGGCCGAGATAGGCGAAGACGAGGCCGTGGACCTCCTGCACCGGATAGGCGCCCTGGCACGCCGTGCGCAGCAGCGGCGTGCCCTCACGCTCGCCCGGCGCCTCGAGCAGGCGGCCGTCATGCGCGAACAGCCACCCGTGATAGCAGCAGCGCAGCCCGCGCTCCTCCACCCGCCCGTATTCGAGAGATGCGCCGCGATGCGCGCAGTGGCGGTGCAGCAGGCCCAACGTGCCGGACGGCGAGCGGAAGAGCACGAGATCCTCGCCCAGCACGCGCAGAGCAAGCGGATGCACGCCGATACGCGAGGCCAGCGCGACCGGTTGCCAGTGGCGGCGGAACAGCTCGCCGAGCGGCGTTCCCCGACCCGTGCGCGTGATCTCCGCATCCTCGGGCGCGTCGAGCGGCCTGTGGTAGCCGGAATACGGTGCGGGTGCAGTGCGCATGCTGGCGTCCCTCCTCGCTGCGATGGAGGATAGCCGCGCCCGGCCACGCGCCACCAAAGAATGCTTTGCAGGCCCGAACCGGTGGCGATAGCCTGACCTCGTTCGCCACGCGAATGCGTGTGCGCGGGGCGGCATCGCCGCTGAGGAGGGGGAGAAACGATGATCCGCGACATGCGGACGCCCGTGTCCATTGCGCGGCCGCGTCGCCGACGCGGCGCCACGCGCTAGGCTGGCATCGCCTTGGACCTCGCGCTCCAGCTCCTGCTCCAGGGCGTAGGATCGGGCGCGATCTACGCCGTCGTCGGCCTCTCCTTCGGCCTGATCTTCAACACCACGCGCGTGTTCCACTTCGCGCACGGCGCCATCCTCACGCTCGGCGGCTACACGATCCTGCTCGGCGTGCAGGAACTCGGCGCGCCGCTGCCGCTCGCAATGCTGGGCGCTGCGGGCGTGGCGGCGATCGCCGGCATGGCCTGCGAGATCCTGCTCTACCGACCGCTGCGACGGCGCGGCGCACCGCCGCTGCTCTGGTTCCTCGCCTCCTTCGCGCTGCTGGTCATCCTGCAGAACATCCTGCTCCTCATCTTCGGCGGCGTCCCGCTCTCGCTGTCCTCCGGCGCCATGGGCCGCGTCGCGCTCGGGCCGTTGAACGTCTCGGAACTCGTGCTGTGGAAGGTGGCGGCGGGTATCGCGGCAACGCTCACGATCGCCTGGGTCCTGGTCGGCACGCGGCTCGGCAAGGAGCTGCGCGCCGTCGTCTCCAACCCGGAGATGGCACGCATCGCCGGCATCGACCTCGACCGGCGCTACCTGCACGCCTATGCGCTCGGCTCCGCGCTCACCGTGCCAGTGGGCGCGATCGCGCTGTTCGACCAGGGCGTCTCGCCCGACCTTGGCGAGACGCAGCTGCTGATCGCCACGGTCGCCGTCTTCGCCGGCGGCATCGGGTCCTATCTCGGCGGGGCGCTGGGCGGGCTGGTGCTCGGGCTGGTCGGCGCCGTCGCGGTCTACGTCACCAACGCCTCCTTCCAGACGACGCTGGCGCTGGCGGCGATGACGGCCTTTCTGCTGCTGCGGCCGAACGGCCTGCTCGGCATCGGGCTGAGGCGGGCATGACCACGATGCGGCCGGGGCGCTGAGGCGGATGGAAGCCTACATCCTCGCCGTGCTCGCCATGGCCGGCATCTACGCCATGCTGGCGGTCAGCTACGATCTCGCCTTCGGCTACGCCGGGCTCTTCTCCGTGGCGCATGGCGCGTTCTTCGGCATCGGCGCCTATGCCGGGGCGCTGTCCATGCTGAACCTCGGCCTGCCCTTCCCGCTGGCGCTGCTCGCTGGCGCCGCGGCGGCGGGCCTGGTCGCGGCCGCCATCGCGCTGCCCGCCAGCCGGCTGGAGGGCGACTACCTCATCGTCGGCTCGCTCGCCTTCGCGGTGATCTGCCACGAGCTGATGCTGAATCTGACCGAGGTCACGCGCGGGCCGATGGGCATTCCCGGCATCCCGCCGCCCTCGCTGTTCGGCTTCGACTTCGATACCCCCTGGCTGCAGCTTCTCGTCATCCTCGCCGTGCTGGCGGTGATCGGGCTCGTCGCCTGGCGCATCGCCGCCTCTCCCTATGGCCGCGTGCTGCGGGCCCTGAAGGATGACCCGACCGCGCTGGAAGCGGCCGGCAAGAGCGTGCGGCGCCGCAAGCTCGAGATCCTGACGGTCAGCGCGGCGATGGCCGGTGCGGCCGGCGTCACCTACGCCTCCTACGTCGCCTTCATCGACCCGGAGAGCTTCATCGCCCGCACCTCCTTCGTGATCATCGTCGCCACAGTGCTGGGCGGCGCCGGCACGCTGTGGGGCCCGGCGATCGGCGCCCTGGTGATCTGGTGCGTGCCGGAAGCGCTGCGCTTCGCTGGCATCCCCGCAACGCTGCGCGGGCCTCTCAACGAGATCGTCTACGCCGCGCTGCTGATCCTGATCGTCATGCTGCGCCCGGAGGGCATCGCGGGCCGGCGCCGGCTGCGCACCCGCACGGAGACGGGAACCACCACTACGGCCTCGACCACGACACCAGCCAATTGAGGAGGGAACACGCATGACACAGCTCACGTTGCGCCGCCGCGGCCTCGGCCGCCTCGCGCTCGGGCTTCCCGCCGTCGCCGCCGGGCTCGCGCCGTCCGCTGGCCGCACCCAGGCCCGCTACCCCGAGCTGTGGCGCATGGGCGCCGTGCTGAACCTCTCCGGGCCGACCGCAGCGCAGGGCGCGGATTTCCGGGCCGGGCTGGAGTTCGCGGCGGCCCAGTGGAATGCCCGCGGCGGCCTCGGCGGCACCCGCATCGAGATCATCTTCGAGGACAGCGCCGCCCAGCCGGCTCGCGCGGTCACGGCCGCGCAGAAGCTGATCCAGGTGGATCGCGTGAACGTGCTGGCGAATGTCTATTCCAGCCCGGTCCTGGCCGTCGTGCCGATCACGGACCGCGCCCGGGTGCTGCAGATCAGCGCCGGCGCCACCAGCCCTCGGCTGGTCGGCATCAGCCGCTACTTCATGACAAGCGTCGCCAATGCCGCGCTGGAGGCCGAGGTCGCGCTGGCTTTCGCGAAGCAGGCCTTCAACGCACGGCGCGTCAGCATCTTCTACGGCAACGACGATTTCGGCACGGGCATGCGCGATGCGGTGCGCCGCCTCTGGCCGGCTGCCGGCGGCACGATCGTGGAGGACGAGGGCGTGGACCCGACGCGCGCGGATCTCGCCGCCGTGTCGGCCAAGCTGGCGGCCAGCCGCCCGGACGCGATCTACATGGCGCTCTCCGGGGCCTCGATAGGCGCGGCGGTCAAGCAGCTGCGGGAAGCGCGTTTCACCGCGCCGATCCTCAGCCACCAGGGCTTCGAATCGCGCGACCTCTTCTCCGTGGCCGGCAGTGCCGCCGAGAACAGCTTCTGGACATCCTCCTCCAATCCGGAAGGCGGTCCGCAGGAAGCCGCCTTCGTCGCGGCGTTCCGCCAGGCCTACAACCGCGACCCGGCGATCTTCGTGCGCACCCACTATGACCTGGGCATGTCACTGTTCGAGGCGATGGCGCGCATGCGCCAGCAGGGCCAGGACTGGACGGCGGAGAACATCCGCGCCGGCCTGCTCGGGCTCGGCACCTTCACCGGCGTGCTCGGCCCCTTCTCCTACCGCGAGGACGGCACGGCGCTGCGCGAGCTGGACATTCGCACCTACCGCCGGGGCGAGGCGGCCGTGCATCTCTCGGCCGCCGAGATCCAGCAGCGCGGCATCTTCGACTTCGGCGCCCGCCGCACGTGACGGCAGCGGCGCGGCCGGCGCCGATGCCAGAGGTCCCTGCGCTGCGCCTGCACGGCGTGCGCAAGGCCTTCGGCGCCGCGGTCGTCGTCCACGACGTCTCGCTCGACATACGGGCCCGCGCCACCACCGGCCTGATCGGCCCGAACGGCGCGGGCAAGACGACCCTGTTCAACCTGGTCGCCGGCGTCGTCGCGCCGGATGCAGGCCGCATCGAGATGCACGGCCAGCCGCTGCTCGGGCTCTCCGCCGCGGCGCGCGCCGCCCGCGGCATCAGCCGCACCTTCCAGGAGATCCGCCTGTTCCCGACGCTCACGGCGCTGGAGAACGTGATGGTGGCCTGCCAGGGCAACCGGGGCGAGCGCCTCGGCACGGCGATCCTCCGCTGGGGTATTGCCGCAGCCGATCAGCGGCGGGTGCAGGCCCGCGCGGAGGAATTGCTGGCCGCCGTCGGCCTCGCCCATCTCGCGGACCGTCTGCCGACCGAGCTGTCCTACGGGCAGCAGAAGCGCGTCGGCATCGCCCGCGCGCTGGCGACCGGCCAGGAGCTCCTGCTGCTGGACGAGCCCGCGGCGGGCCTCGACCCCGATGCGGTGCGCGACCTGGCGGCCCTGCTCCGCCGCCTCGCCGGGCAGGTCGGCACCATCCTGCTGATCGAGCACAACCTGGAGCTGGTGCGCGAGCTGTGCGACGAGGCCGTCTTCCTAGATGCCGGCCGCGTCGTGGTCGCCGGGCCGCCCGCGGAAGTGCTCGAGGATCCGCGCGTCTGGCGTGCCTTCATGGGGCTGTGACGGTGGCCGCCCCCCTCCTCGCCGTCTCCAACCTGCGGGCGCGCTACGGCAGCCTGCCCGTGCTGCGCGGCCTCGGCCTGTCCGTCGCGACGGGAGAGGTGCGGCTGCTGATCGGCCGCAACGGCAGCGGCAAGTCCACGGCGCTGAAGGCGATCCTCGGGCTGATCGCCATCGATGGCGGCTCCATCCGCCTCGGTGAGGAGGAACTGGTGCCTCTGACCACGCGGGCGCGCCTGGCCCGCGGCGTCGCGCTGGTGCCTCAGGCCGGCAGCGGCGGCCGCGGCGTCTTCCCGCACCTGACCGTGCGGGAGAACCTGGAGCTGATGGGCGCGGTCGCCGGCGATACGCCGGATTTCGGGATCGCGTGGCGGCTCTTCCCGATGCTGGAGGGCATGGCGCGTCGCCGCGCCACCATGCTCAGCGGCGGCCAGCAGCAGATGCTGGCGGTGGCGATGGCGATGATGGTGCGGCCGCGGGTGCTGCTGCTGGACGAGCCGACCTGCGGCCTCGCGCGCGGCCCCTCGCTCGAGCTGATGGCACTGCTGCGCCGGCTGGCAGACGAGCAGGGCCTCGCCGTGCTGCTGGTGGAGCAGAATGTCAGCCTCACCCTGGACCATGTGGACAGCGTATCGGCCTTGCGGGCCGGCGCCGTGGTGGCTGAGGTCGCCCCCGACACGCTGCGCGATCCCGCCTGGTTCACGCGCGTGCTGTAGCGAAAACCGGAGGACAACGTCATGAGCGCGACGCGCCCTGCCACAGCCTTCATCGGCGTCGGCACGATGATGGAGGCGATGATCGACAAGGCGATCGCCGCCGGCTGGCCGCGGGAGAAGCTGCTGCCGACGCACCGCCGCGCCGACCGCCGGGCGGAGCTGGCGCAGCGCTACGGCCTGCCGGTCGGCGACGACAACCTCGCCGCGGCCACCTCTGCGGAGCTGGTGGTGGTCGGCGTGCGGCCGCAGGAGATGCCCGGCCTGCTGCAGGAACTCGCCCCCGCCTTCCGGCCGAGCCACGTCCTTCTGTCCATCGCGGCCGGGCTCACAGTGGAATGGCTGCAGGCGCGGCTGCCGGCCGGAACGACGGTGATCCGCGTCACGCCCCCGCCCACCGCCTGGGTCTCGGCCGGCGTCACCCTGTTCTCCGCCAGCGAGGGTGTGACAGCCGACCAGCGCGCCACCGTCGAGGCGCTGGTGGAAGGCACCTGCGAGCGCATCGAATGGGTGCCGGACGCGCTGATGGAACCGATCACCGGCGTTGCGCTCGGCCTGACCCCCTACACCTGCATGGTGCTCAAGACCCTGATCGAGACCGGCGTGGAGCAGGGCTGCGACGAGGCCTTCATCCGCCGCATGGTCGCAGACGGGCTGCGCGCCACGGCGAAGCTGCTCAGCGAAGGGGGCTTCCAGCCCGAGCAGGTGATCGAGATGGTCGCCACCCGGCAGGGCCTCACCTGGAGCGCGCTGCACACCATGGAAGTGCGTGGCGTCTTCGCCGGCATCCGCGCGGGCGCCCGGGCCATGACGGGTCGCAGCTACGAGCTGCGTGGCGAGACGGTGCCCGACGATCACATGGGCTTCCTGCGCTGAGGGCGGAGGCCCTCCGGCGCCGGCATTACCTAACTTAGGACGGGCCGTTGACGTCGATGGTGGCGCCGGTGAGGTGGCGCACCTTGCCGGTGACGAGGAAGGCGATCAGCTCGCCGAGGTCTGCCGGCCGCAGCCGTTCGCCCGTGGTCAACCCGGCGGTGACCTTGTCCTCCCCGCCCGAGATCGCCGCCGCATCCACGCTCCGACGACGCCAAGCCCTGAGCGCCGCCTGACGGATCGCGGATGGGGTGGCCCAGCCCACCTCTTCAACCTAGTTGTTGCGTGATGTTGCGCGCCCCGCTGCGCCGTAAGTATCTGTTTTTTATATAGTATCTTCCCGTTGCGGCCGCGAACGCAACACGGCCTGCGCGTTGCGCAACAGCCTAGGCGCCTCGGCGCGATGGGCAGAGGACCGACCAAGTATCCGGCGAGATTGGCCATCTGCACGATGGCTGCGCGGGCGCATGCGGATCCCAGCATGGCGCGCACCCGGATGCCACAGGATCCGCTGCACAGACGGCAGGTGCCGCGGCGCGGTCCCGAACGGTTCCAGGAATGACCAGCAATCGGCTCTCCAGCCTGCCGTAGGCGCGACCGCCAAGTCGCTGTCGCCAGCCACCTATCCTCCCACTTTGGGCCGCCACCTTGCAGCGATCAGCTCCTGACCCCTGCCGCGCGGCGCGAGCCGACCCGGCTTCAGGCACGATGTGATGAAACTGCGCGCCCTCCCTATAGTGCAGGGTAGGAGAAGTCCAACCTGGGCTCCTCCGCTTAGGCGACAAGTTTCGGAAGGACCAGACGCGTGCCTGAAGCCCCCAACGACCAAATCACTCTCGCGCTGCGGTCGCAGATGAACTGCGGGTTATCCAGCGATCGAGCTGTTGTAACTACTACGCTTTCTCGCCGGCGACCGGGGAGAACAAATAAGGGCAGTCATTATTGGCGCAGCTAAATGGGTGCCCACCTATTCTTGCAGCAGACGTTACAAGCCCGCTCCCGCAACCGGCAGGTGAAGGCGATGAAGGGGCTTGTCGTTCGTGATCGACAACCTCGTCCCCGCCGCAAGTGCTCTTCGCGCTTCGCTTCCCTTGCGGACCTCTTCGCCCTGGCTAATGCCATGTCATTTGCGGCAAGGCGCGGCACACGGTTGACGGCCCACCTCACCGTCTACTGGAAGGACCACGCCGCCTTCCGCGAGAAGGGCTGGCAGAAACTCGACGAGCAGCTCATTCGCTTGGCCCGGGCGTTCCTGGAGAGGCAGGGGATCGCGTTTGTATACGCTTACGTGCGGGAGAACGTGCAGGGCCGGGGACCCCACACCCACTACGTGATCCAAGTCCCGCGCGACCGCTGGCACAAGCTTGTCCCGGCCCTCGAGCAGCACCTCTACGACGTTTTCGGTTTCTCGCCGCGCGAATCTGGGAGACCTGTCGCGCTGAAGATCACTGGCAATGCATTTGGATCGCGGGGCAGCCAAAACCATGAACAGAACGCGGGACTCGCGCGCTATCTGAGCAAGACGATCCACCCCCGGGAGATCTATCTGGACCGTCCCATGGCCGCGTATCTCGGCATCGAGCCGAAGCCTCATGCCGCGGTGCATACCCGGCGCGTCAGTTCCTCGGAGAACATTGGCCCCGCCGCGAGAGCACTGGCTGGCTGGCATGAGATCCGCACGCCGGAGCAGCTCCGAGCGTTCCTGAATCCCTCGTCCAGCACCATCAGCTAGGCGCCGGCCGCGGGCATCGCAGCCGGCAGGGAGGGGCCGGCTGCATTGCGGCTCGCTGAGCACCGGCGTCGCAACTGCGATGGATCGGGTATTCTGGCTCGGGCGCTGCCCGTCGCTGCCGCGGCCTTCGCGGAGCATCTCGGCCGCGCGCTGGACGCACGGCGAACCACGCCGATGCTCCCCGAGCCAACCCAGGATCCAGGGACACGCGTTGCCGGGAGACGCCACAGCCCTCGCAAGGCTACTGCAGCGCGCCTTACGTGCGCGTCCCGTGAGGCAATGCTCGACGGGGCCAGGGGCCAACGGCGACCTGAGCCTCCCCGGGAGAAAGCGACCGGCGCGGGCGCTACCCGACGGGCCTCACCCGATCGAGCAGGATCAGCCGGTGCAGCCGGCGACGGTGCCGGCCCTCATCCCATTCGGTCGCGCGGTGCAGGCTGCAGCGGTTGTCGCTCATCAGCACGTCGCCTGGGCGCCAGTGGTGCTCGTAGACGAAGCGCGGCTCCGTCATATGTGCCAGCAGGCGCGCGAACAGTGCCTTCGCCTCTTCCTTGGGGATCCCCTCAATGAGCGAGCCCCACTCGCCGCCAAGATAGAGCCCGCGACGGCCGGATTCCGGATGCGTGCGCACCAGCGGATGCACCACGTCCGGGAATCGCGCGGCCTCCGCCGCGACCTGCGTCTCCGTCGCATCGGGGAAGAGCTCGCGGTAGAGCCGCCCGCGGCTGTGCCGCACCTTCAGCCCGGAGATGCGGGCGCGGGTCGGCTCGTCCAGCGCCTCCCAGGCGGCGATGCCGTTGGCGTAGCGCGTCTCGCCGGCGACAGGCGGCACCTCGATGGCGTGCAGGAAGGTGAAAAGCGCGGGGTGTTCCAGGTGGTAGTGGTCGGTGTGCCAGTTCAGCCCGACCTTCGCGGCGCCGGCGGCGCGGCCGTTCTCCACCACGTTGCCGACCACGAAGATCTCGTGATGGTCGGGGTGGCACAGGTCGCGCCGGCTGTGCAGGTCCAGTTCGTCGCCGAAGCGCCGGGCGAAGGCGACGTAGCCGGCCGGCGTCAGCCTTTCCTGCCCGCGCAGCAGCAGCAGCGTGCGCTCCACGCAGGCGCCGCGCAGGATGCCGGTGATCTCCTCATCCTCCGGCGCGGTCAGGTCCACGCCCTCGATCTCGACTCCGATGGCGGGACCGAGATCCCGCACGACAAGGCCGCGCCGCGCGGCGGCGGCGCGCCAGAAGGTCAGGCCCGAGCCCATGTCCTCTCCTCCTTCGGGGAAAGCGCGCCCGGCCCGGCGAAGCGGCCGGGGGCGTAGGGCGCCAGATCAATGCCCGGCCGGCGGCCGAGCGCGATGTCGGCCACCAGCCGGCCGGTGACGGCGGCCATGGCCAGCCCGGCCTGCCCGTGCCCGGCGGCCAGGATCAGGCCGGGATGGCCGGGCACCGCACCGATCACCGGCAGGGAGTCCGGCGTGGAGGGCCGCGGCCCCACCCAGTGCCGCGCAACCTGCGCCACGGGACCCCGCAGATAGGGCGCGGCCAGTCGCGGCAGGCGATCGGCCAGCGACCAGCGCGGCGGATCCTCCGGCGCGGCGAATTCCGACACGCCGGTGATGCGGAGCCCGTCCTGCATCGGCGTCAGCACGACGTTGCGGTCGGACAGCGTGGTCGGCACTGCGAAGCCCTCCGGCAACGCGGTCATCACGTGGTAGCCGCGCTCCGCGGCGATGGGCAGGCCGAGGCCGAGCGGCGCCACAAGCGACGGCGTCCAGGCGCCCAGCGCCAGCACAACGTGGTCGGCGGCAAGCCGCTCGCCGCCCGCCAGCGTCACGGCGGGGCCGGGGCTGGTCGCCGCCACCTCCGCCTGCCGCAGCGTGCCGCCGAGCGCCCGGAAGCGCGCGACCAGCCGCTGCGTCAGCGCGAGCGGCGAGACGGTGTGACGGTTGTTCGGGAAGAACAGCGCCGCCTGCACCGCATCCGACAGGGCGGGGTTCATCCGCCGCGCGTCCTCCGCCGGGATGGCGTGCACCTCGACACCCGCGCCGCGCAGCAGCGCCAGCATGGCGTCCAGCCGGCGCGGCCCGTCCGGCCGGGCGAAGACGAACAGCATGCCCGCGGCCTTGATCAGCCCGGCTGCGCCAGCCTCCGCCGCCAGGTCGTCCCAGGCATCCAGCGCGCGGGAGAGCAGCGCGTGGCGGGCCGCGGTGATGCGCGCCACCTCCGCGGGCGCGGAGGTCGCCAGGAAGCGGCGCCCCCAGCCGACCAGGCGCGGGATCCGCGCCAGGCGGATCGCCAGCGGCTCGTCCGGATGCAGCCAGAGCCGCGGGAGCTTCGCCGCGATGCCCGGCATCGCCTGCGGCGCCACCAGCCCGACGCCGAAGGAGCCGGAATTGCCGAAGCTGCACGCCTCGCCCGGCGGGCCGCGGTCCAGCAGCGTCACCGCCACGCCCGCGCGCTGCAGCTGCAGCGCCGCGCAGACGCCGACCACCCCGGCGCCGACCACCAGGGCGGTCGGCGCGCTCACGTCGCGGGCTCCAGTGGGAAGACGCGCGGGAACAAGTCGGAGCGGTCGAGGCCGTCGCCGGGCCTGAGGCCGGGGTCGCGGATCAGCTTCGCCGTCCGTCC
This sequence comes from Falsiroseomonas oryzae, assembly GCF_027856955.1. GTDB lineage: Bacteria > Pseudomonadota > Alphaproteobacteria > Acetobacterales > Acetobacteraceae > Falsiroseomonas > Falsiroseomonas oryzae. The sequence continues at coordinate 41,744 of NZ_JAPSMD010000006.1, forward strand.
CGGCCGCTGCACCCAGCGCACGTCGTCCCCCGCATAGCGGAAGGAGATCGCCCGGCGCCGCGCGGCGGAGCGGTTGCCGGGCGCGCCATGCACCGTCAGCGCATGGAAGGCCAGCGCGTCGCCGGGCGCCATCTCCCAGCACAGGAAGCGATGCCGGTCGCGTTCCCTGTCCATGTCCGGGCAAGGCTCCAGCCCGTCGTCCTCGGCCGGCGCGAAGGTGGCGCCGCTGCGGCCGAAGCTGTCGGAGCGGAAGCGCCGGCCCCAGAGATGCGACCCGGCGACGAACTCCACCGCCCCGTTCTCCCGCGTCACCGGATCCAGCGCGACCCAGAGCGAGGCGATCTGCGCACCCTCGATGGGCCAGGCCTGCAGGTCGTGGTGCCAGGGCGTCGGCTGGCCGGTGCCGGGCTCCTTCACCAGCACGTGGTCGCAGTAGAGCCGCACTTCCCGTGCGCCGAGCAGTGCGGCGATCGCCGGCCCGCCCGGCCCGTGCCGCACGCAGTCCTCGATGGCCGCATCGCGGGTCCAGACGAAGCGGTCGCCGTAGAAGCCGCCATCCCCGCCATAGACCTCCGCCAGCGGACCGGGATCCGCGCGTAGCCGGTCCAGCGCCGCGCGCAGCCTCTCCACCTCCCCGGCGAAGAGGCCGGGCAGCAGCACGGCGCCGTCGGCCTGGAAGGCGGCGATGGCCGCGGGCGCGATCTCAGCCATGGCGGCCGCGCAGGAACAGCTGCGCCGGGTTGCGGGCGGACATCGTCCGCAGCTCGGCCTCGGTGAATCCGCAGGAGTGGATCATCACCAGCATCTCCCGGAAGGCCTCCACCGGCGGCGGCAGCACATAGGAGCCGGAGTCGGAGGACAGCACGGTGCGGCCCGGCCCCGCCGCACGGATGCAGGCGGCGACATGCTCCAGCGTGACCGGCGCGAAGCGGTGCTTCTGCTCGTCGCTCATCGTCTGGCCGATGGCGGTGGCGTGGCTGAGGACGAAGAAGGCGAACTCCACGAAGGCGCCCTGCTCGGCGATGGCGCCGCAGTCCTCGGGCGTGAAGTAGGCGGCGGGGCAGAGGATGTGCCGCACGCCGCGCCGCCGCGCCTCCGTCACCAGGCGCAGCGCCTCGTCGCCGGTGACATGGCCGGTGTTGAACACGGCATCCGCCGCGGCGATCAGGTCCAGGATCTCCGGCAGCGGCTCGGGGATCGGCGTGCCGCGGTCCCAGGCGAAGCAGCGTGCGACGAAGTCCGCCGGGCGGCGCTCTGCCTCGGCCACGAAGCGCGTGGCGTGGCAGGGCAGGGAGACGAAGCGCGCCCCGCTTCCCGGCCCGTAGCCCATGCCGAGCGCCATGCGCACCGTTCGCGGGTCCACGCCGCCTACGTAGGGCTCCAGGATGATGCCCCCGAACACCTCGACCCCGAGATGGCCGAGTTCCCGCATCGCCAGCGCCGCGAGGCCGGAGGTGTTGGCGAAAACGTCCATGACGCCGAGGCCGACCAGCCCGGCCGCGGCGGCGTCGCGCACCGCGTCGAAGACGGTGACGGTGCGCGGGTTGATGTGCGGGCCGCAATGGACATGGCTGTCCACCGCGCCATCCAGGAGTTCCGCGAAGGGCAGGCGCCGGACGTCGGTGGTGGCCGGCGCCGGGCGTTGCGCGGGGTCGCTCACGTCATCTCCTGCACCGTCCTCAGGCGGCGCCGGTCGGCCTCGGAGGTGAGGAAGCGGGCATAGAGCGGTTCCGCGGCGCGGCGGAAGGGCGCCTTGTCGGGATCGGTGACGGTGACGCCCTGCGCCATCACGGTCCGGTGCAGCGCCTCCTCGCCTTCGACCACCAGGTTGCGCTCGAAGGTCGCGGAGTCCTCGGCCGCCTGCTGCACGGCCTGGCGGATATCGGCGGGCAGGGCCTGGAAGCGGCGTTCGGAGAGGATCACCGGCGCGGTCAGGCTCAGCCACGCCACGCGCGCCCAGTGCTTCGCCACCTCGTAGAACTTCTGCCCGACATAGTTGGTGTAGGCGGCCTCCGCCCCGTCCACAACGCCGACCTGCAGCGCGCCGTAGAGCTCGCCATAGGCCAGCGGCGTGGCATTGGCGCCGAAGGCCTGGAAGGCCGCGACATGCACGGGGTTCTGCTGCACGCGGATCTTGCGGCCGCGCAGGTCGTCCATGCTGCCCACCGGCCCGCGCGCCATGACGTGGCGGATGCCGGAGGAATACAGCGCCAGCAGCCGGAAGTTCCGGCCGCGCGCGGCCTCCGCCAGCTCGCCCATCACGGGCGACCGCGCGACCTTGTCCAGATGCGCGTAGTCGCGGATCAGGTAGGGCATGTCGAACAGCTGGAACTCGCGCACGAAGTTCGTGAAGGCGGCGTGCGACGGCACCGCGACGTCGATGGTGCCGAGCGCGACGCCCTCGATCATCGGCAGCTCGTTGCCGAGCTGGCCGTTGGGGAAGATCTGCAGCCCGGCGCGGCCGCCGGTGATCTCCCGCAGGCGCCGGTCCATGACCTTCAGGCCCTCGTCCTGCACCTCGCCCACCGCATTGGTATGGGCGGCGCGCAGGATCACGGGTGCCTGGGCCAGCGGCAGTCGCGGCAGCGCCGGCGCGGCCAGCGCCCCGAGCGCGAGTGGGCCAAGGCCCCTGCGGCGGATCGGTCGGTGCATCATGTCTTCCCCCTCCTGGTGGACCAGTCTCGACGGAACGCGACGCGCCCGGGTCCCGGATCGGGACGAGCGGCTACAGCAATGTCCGCGGCAGCCACAGCACCACGTCGGGGACGTAGGTGCTGAGCAGCAGCATGAGGATCAGCGGGATCAGCGGGATCCAGACGACGCGCGAGATCTGCATCACCGACCGCCCGGCGACGGTGGACGCCACGAACAGGCAGATCCCGTAGGGCGGCGTGACCAGGCCGATGGAGAGGTTGATCGCGACCACCACGCCGAAGTGCAGCGGATCCACGCCCATCGCGATGGCCACCGGCATCAGCACGGGCATCAGGATCAGCAGCGCGGAGATGCTTTCCATGAACATCCCGACGACCAGTAGCAGCAGGTTCGCCGTCAGCAGGAAGGCCCAGGCCGATCCGACGTTCGCCTCGAACCAGGCGCTGATCAGCCGCGGCACGTCCTGCACCGCCACCAGCCAGGAGAAGATCGAGGCGGTGCCGATAATGATCATGACCGCGGAGGAGATGCCGGCGGTGCGCAGCATCATCCCCGGCAGGTCGGCGAGCTTCATCTCGCGATAGACGAAGAGGCCGATGAACAGCCCCGCCACCACCGCCAGCGCAGCCGCCTCGGTCGGTGTGACCACGCCGCCGATGATGCCCACCACGACGATCACCGGCATGGCCAGCGCCGGCAGCGCGGCGACGAAGGCCTGGCCCAGGCGCCGCAGGCTGAACGGCTCGGCATCCGCGTAGCGCATGGGCTCGCGCCGCGCGTAGAGCCAGTGGCCCACCATCATGCCTGCCGCGCCGATCAGGCCCGGCACGACGCCGCCCAGGAACATCGCGCCGACCGACAGGTCGGAGATCATGGCCAGCACCACCATGATGATGGAGGGCGGGATGATCGGCCCCAGCGCGCCCGCCGCGGCGACGGTGGCGGCGGCATAGTCGATGTCGTAGCCGCGCCGCCGCATCTCCGGCAGCAGGATGGAGGAGACCGCCGCCGTATCCGCACTGCCCGAGCCGGAGATGGCCGACAGCCCGGTGGCGGTCACCGTCGAGACCATGAAGAGGCTGCCGCGGATCCAGCCGACCAGCGCCGTGGCCAGGCCCACCATGGCGCGCGCGATGCCGCCCTGCTCCATGATCAGCCCGGCCAACACGAAAAAGGGGATCGCCAGCAGCGGGAAGCTGTCGAGCCCGTTGTAGAGGCGCTGCGCCACCACCACGAGCGGCGTCTGGCCGGTGACTGCGAGCGTCAGCGCGCCGGCCACGCCGAGCACGAAGACCATCGGCGCACCGGCGACGAGTAGGGCGAGAAAGGAGCCGAAGGTGAGCAGCATCAATCCAGCCTCACCCCGCCGCCGCCCGTCACCGGCGCCCGTCCGAGCACGGCCGCCCCAAAGGCGAGCACCGCCTCCAGCCCGAAATAAGCGGCGCTGACCGGCAGAGCGATGTAGGGGATCTGCATCGAGATCTGCAGGGCCGCGCTCGTCTGGATGGCGCCGACCTCGATGAGCTGCAGCCCGCCCTCGAACACCACCCAGAGGAACCAGAGGCAGAGCGCAGCGACCGGCACCAGCAGTGCCCGCGCGACCGCCGGCGGCAGCATCGCCACCAGGACGTCGATCGACACGTGCAGCCGCGACCGCATCGCATACCCGGCGCCGAGCAGCACCATCCAGATCTGCGCGAAGGTGGCGAGCTCGGTCGCGCCGGCAATGGAGAAGTTGAAGACGTAGCGCCCCGCCACCTGCACGAGCACCGACACGACCATCACCGCGAGGAGCAGCATCAGGCAACCGTCAACGACCCGACGCAAGGCGCACAGGACGAGCTTTGCCGCCTGGAGGCCAGGCAATGCCATCGTCGGCGATGACCGCTCCCGCGGAAGGTCGTGCACGCGCGACGCCCCTTTCCCGGGCCACCAGCGAACCCAGCCCGATGACTGCAACAAATCGACATGAGACGGTCAAGCAAATCCCGCGCCAACATCGTCACGATGATCGATGGGCGTGCTGGCGGCAGAATACCGGCGGTCCGCGGCCGCGACGCACTTGGCGCCCGGCTACACCGCGTCCGGCCTCATGTTCGGCTCGATCGTCCCCGCTGGCAGCCCGCCCAGGTCCAGCCAGCCGAACTCGACCTGCAATTCCGCCCGCGCCACTGCCTCATTCAGCAGCGGGAACACGTGCTCTCGCAGCAGCGGGTGGATGTCGGCGCTGGCGAGCCGTGCCCGGATGCGGCGGCTGCCGCAGATCTGAGCGAGCGTGACGGCGTCCCGCGAAAGGCCCTGCGCCGCCGGCTTCAGCCCGATCCGCCCGCGCCGCAGATCCTCGAGGATCGCCGCATAGAAGAGCAGCTCGGAAAGCGCGCCCACCGTCGCATTGCCAGGCGCCTTCAGCTCAAGCAGCCAGACATCGCCTGCGGCATCACGGCCCAGCAGGTCGATCGCGCTCTTGCTGGCCGTGAAGATCTCCGTGCCCTTCGTCACGACCCGATCGAAGACGCCGACGGCGACCTGGCGGTCCAGGGCCGTCACGCCGGTCCGCTCCTCCAGCCAGCGCCGCTCCGGCGTGCCGGGCTGCGCGAGGCGCTTCTCCAGCCACGCCTCGGAGCCCTCCGCCGAGGCACCCTCGCCACCGCCCGAGGACCGGTTGAGGACCGGCACGGCGTCGGGAGCGCCGAAGGGTGCGATGGCGTCGGATGGCATCGTCACCAGGTCGACCTGCGCCTCGCCCATCAGCGCCGCGAAGCGGACCAGACGATAGAGGAAGCGCCGATAGTGCCGCAGCGCGACCGGTCCTGCGTCTCGCTGCGGCGGCTCCCAGGCGATCCGCACGCCGCCCGCGCCCAGCCACGCCATCAGCGCCAGCGCCCAGCCCTCGAAGGCCGCGGCGTTCGTCTGCATGTTCGCCGCGACACCCGCGGCGGAGAGGGTGAGCGTCGGCCGGTGTCGCTCGCCGTCGACGCGCAGCGTCCGCTCGGCCGGCAGCTTCACGCCCTTGGCGTGCGGCAGCGCCCTGGTGAGCTCGGCGCTGAACTCGGCATGCGTCGGCATCGCGGATCGGTCAGTGCCCGGGATAGCGCGCCCAGGCCTCGCCGGGATCGAACAGGCCCGTTGCCGCCGCGTCGAGGTCGGCGCCGACCTGCGCGATCTCGTCCCGGAGTTCGAGTGCGGCGAGCCAGGCCGCCGGGATCGCCGCGTCGCCGAGGACCGCGCCGAGCAGGTTGCCGGCTATGGCGCCCGTGCTGTCGCTGTCGCCCGAGTGGTTCACCGCCAGCCGGAGCCCAGCCGCCAGGTCGCTGCCGGCGGCCAGCGCGCAGCAGACGGCGATCGCCAGCGCCTCCTCCCCGACCCAGCCGCCGCCGAGAGCCCGCTCGATCTCCTCCGCCGTCGGCGTCCGGCTGCCGTCGCCCGCGAGACCCCTCGCCGTGTCGAGCGCCCGCAGCGTCTCCTCCGCCCCGGCACGGCGGCGGAGCAGCGCGGTCGCGTCGTCCAGCGCGGCCGGAAGCGCCTGCCCCTCGATGAGCCCTGCGACCGTCGCGGCCAGCACGCCGGCCGGCAGCGATCCGCTCGGATGGCCATGCGTCAGGGCGGCCACGTCCACGCCGAGTTCGAACACGGCATCCAGGTCGCCGACCGGCAGCAGCCCGACCGGTGCCGCGCGCATCACCCCACCGCAGCCCTTGCTGGCGTTCCTCGCCGCTGCTGGCTGGCCGAACCCCTTCGCCGCCTTCAATGCGGCGAGGCAGGTCCTGCCCGGGGCGCGCGGATGGTGCAGCGCCTCGAGGCTCCAGAGCCAGCCATTCGTCGCGACAGCAACTCTCCCGGAGCCCAGCCGCTCGCCCTGGGTCAGCAGCCAGCGGAGATAGGCGTGATGCACCACGGACGGCACGTGGCAGATGCCCTTCTCGCGCTGCCGCACCCAGGCGCGCAGCAGCCCCTCGGCGGTGAACAGTGTCATCTGCGTGTCGTCGGTGATCGCCCCCACGCGACCATAGGCCGGCGCGTAGTCGCGGATGCCTTCGGGCCCGAAGCTGGCCCGGATGGAAGCAAGCGACATGAACTCGACCGGTGCCCCGAGCGCGTCGCCCACGGCGCCGCCCAGCAGGCAGCCGATGCGGCGCGACAGGGCCATCACGCCGCGACCTGCGCGGGCAGGCTCCGCGCCAGCACCCACATCGGCGTGTCATCCACGTCGATCTCGCGCTCCCACATCGCAGACGGGAACACCCCGGCCGTCTCGGCGTGCAGCACCGCGCGCCAGTGGTCGCCGTCGCGCAGCATCGCCGCCGCGCCCGCGACCGCCGCGTCGCCGGTGAAGCCGAGATAGACCAGCACGACCGGCACGCCGCTCGCGGCCAGCCTCCAGGCCCAGGCGATCCTGTTCGAGAACTGGTAGTGCCGGTCGCGTGAGATGCGCACGCCGGCCGCCTCGCCGCCCAGCGCCTCCGCCGCCTCGCCGATCGCCGCGCCGATGCGCTCATGGTTCTTCAGGTTGGAGCTGGGCGTCAGCGGCTTGCCCGCTGCGGCCCCGACGATCTCCTTCAGGTGCGCCTTCGCCTCGACCAGCACCAGGCCCTGCCGGCCATCGGGGAAGGTGGCCACGACGGCCAGATCCCAGGTGGGCTCCTTCGTCGTCGGCTTGTCCACGGCAAGCCACCAGCCACGCAGTTGCTTTCCCACCGCGCCGTCCAGCAACGGCGGCGCGACCGGCACGCCGAGCATTGCCTCCCTGGGGTCAACGCGGCCAAGAGGCCGGCGCGGGGCGGCAGGCGCCACGACCACGCCGGTCGGCTCCAGCAGGCTGTTGAGCGAAGTGGCGAAGCCCGGCTCGCCCATGCCGATCCAGTCGAGCACATGCCGCGCGCTCCCGGCGGTCGCGGCCTTCTGCATCGTTGCCATGCCGTTGAGCATGCGGAATGTCGCGGTGGCCGTCGAGAGCATGCAACAAAACGACTGCTCAGCCCGCGCGGCTGAACTGCGCTGCCACCTCCGCCAGCACGCCCTCCACCTCCTCCCGGTTCGCCACGTCCACCATCCCGTCCTCCCGGTCGAGGCCAAGCCGCCGCAGGAACAGGAACATTGCGGTGCTCGACCCCGATCGCGCCGACAAGACCGAGCCGGCGCGCACCCTGCTCACGACCGGGCGGGTCCATTGTGTTGTGCCTGCCGACTACCGCGCTGGCGGTGATCTTGAGCGGCGCGTGCTGGCCATCCTTGATCTCATCAAGGCACGGGCAATCGTGACATCTCCGTCTACGGTCATCGCCGAGCCGTAGGTGCGGCCACACGGGAACGCACGTGGAGCGCACCCCAAGTCGCCATTGAAGTGACCGCTTGGTCTACAGCATTGGCGAAGATCACAAGCGCCCGGAGGCGTCATACCTCATCCCGCCGCCGCCGCACCGGCGTGCGGTCCTCGAGGTCGGCCTCCATCACCGGCACTCCTGCCTCGAGCAGCGCCCGCGCGATGAGTTGCTTCTGCGTCAAGCCTCGCTCCTTCGCGACCCTGGCGATCGCCAGCAGCGTGCCTTCGCGGAAGCGGTGGCTCAGGACGTTCGAACGGTTGGGGTCGAGCCCGTGAAGCTCGGTGCCCCAGGGCGTCACCGGCACCGCGGGAACCCAAGGGCCCACTGGTGCTGTGTGCTGCTCGGCGTGACTGCGGCCGGGATCATCGTCGCCACCGACAATGCCGTAATCGTCGAGCCAGAGGCGCACCAGCAGAGCCGGGTCGAGACCGAGCGCGAAGGCCAGCGCAGGCACGCTGTCGAGGGGCAACAGGACGTCGCCCCGGCGCATCTCGGCAGCGACCCTGGAACCCAGGACTGCCGCGATGGCGGCATCGGTCTCGGGAGAGGCTGGGGCGAGCTGATCGAGAGCCACGAGGAATGCACCGCGGCGCACGTCGTGCAAGTCGGTGGTCATGATGACGGCGCTCCGCTCAGGTGCTGGCCTGCCGCTGCTCGCCGAGCACTTCGTCGAACAGCGGCAGCAGCCAGGCGGAGTGTCCCCCGAGCCAGACGCGAGTCAGCGCGAGGTGATCCGCGCCGATCGCCTCGGCGATCGCGCGCAGCTTGCTGCCAGGCACGGTGATCAGCCCGCCATGCGCACCCGTCAGGGCCGCGAGCGGCAGTCCGACGGTCGCGGCGACATCCTCGACGCGGCGCCCGGACAGGGTGGTCAGCCGGTTCACTTCACGCAGGAACGCGCCGCGCACTGGAACACCGGGAAGGCGGGTGATCGCGTTGGTCATGTGTCTCTCTCGCTGTTCGATTCCCCGAGCATCGGGCCACACGAGAAGTATAGAGCGCGCGCTGCACCCGCGCCCGAGCTTCGCGACCCGGTCCGTCGGAGATGTGCAGCGGACCGCCACCTGCGCAGAACCCATGCACCCCAGCACTTCGATCACATCCGGCGCAGCGCGCGAAGCGCCTCTGGACGGCGCGGTAGCCCGTTCACCGCGATCGACGGGCGCCCCCGCCTCTCAGCGACGGCAAGCCGCCGCCACCCGCTCACCGCCGGGAACGGCTGCGATCCGGCACAGCACCATAGGACAAAGTCCTATCGCCGTTCGCGCCGTCGCACCCGGCTGCAGGCGCCACCTGGCGCTTCGGCGGGTGACCCTTGGAGCGCCAGCCGGGGTCCTGCGACAGGGTGCGAGAAGTGCGATTGTCGATCGCGCGCATTCACTGGGTAAACGGCGAGCAATCGTGCCGTTTCATCGCGAAAGGCTGCGATACAGGTCTCCACCTGGCGGCAAGCGCTTCGTCAGGCCATCAACAGGGGGCGGGTCCGGTCGGTAGACTAGGTCGCCTTCCGCCCAATGAATGCGAGCCTGCTCGATGGCCTTGGATGCCAGGAGCGCCCAGGCAGCGACAATGTCGAACGCCAGCGATCCGCGGGGAACCTTCTTCCTGACCATCAGGCCGACGATCTCTTCGGCGGCGGCGCGCCCCGCCGCGACACCCGTCTCCGCATACCCGATCTCCACAGCCTCGATACGGCGGCTCGCATCCTCGGCCGTCATGTGCGCGTGGTGTTCGGCCAGCTCGGCGTCGCTGGCGTCCTCTGGAGCGACCGCGGATGCGAAAGAGTGGTCAGCAAAGAGGCGGTATGCGGCGCTGACTTTGCGCTCGAACCATGCCTGCATCGCCGCCTGCACGTCATCCACCCAGCGGGGCTGCGGCAGGACCTCGACCGGTGAGAGTGCAATCTCTGGCGAAGGCGAGGCGCGTGGCGAGCTCAGGGGGGACGGAATGCGCTGGAGGTCATCCAGCACCTCGTCAGGCATCCCTCGAAAGCCCCTGCCATAGCCGTCGCCGGCATTGCGAGGATTATGGCGGCCGGTGATGGCGTCGATGATCTCCGGGTGTGCCCTGATCTTCCGCAGTTCATCCTGGATGCGGTGTCGCCAGGAGTGAGCCGGCGCCACCGCCGGGTCGGTGATGCCCACGATCGCCTTGAGCCAACGTCCGTGCTGGTTCTGGGCTGTCGTGGTGCGGGTCCCGTCCGCCGCTACGCGGAGATCACCGAAGAGCGGCGCAGTGCGATCGGCATGACAAGCGTCGGCACGGGTCCGGACAAAGTCCAGGAAGCCCTCAACCTGGAGCGCCGGGTGAACTGGCACCATGCGCTGGAACACGCTGTTCTTTCCTGCCCGGACCTCGAGCGGCACGAAGTCGAACACCCAGATTGCCTGTGCTGTCTTGCCTGGCTTCCGGCAGATTTCCTCTCTGACATCGCACAGGCGAAGCTCGGCTGCTTCGCTGAGGCGGCAGCCAGTGAAGGCCAGGATCCACGGCAGCCACCGCAGCCAGCCGCGCTCCTGCCGGCTCGCTTCAAGGATGCGCCGCGCATGCTCGTCGCTATACGGTGCCCGCGGTGCCGGGCCGCGCCGCTTCGGCTTGGGCGCCAGCCCCTGGAAGGGGCTGCTCGCGAGCCTTCGGTTCTTGACCGCCCAGCTGCACACGGCACCGCAGGCGAGGATGTCGTCCTGAACGGTGCCGGGGTCGCGGCCCTGCTTCAGGCAGGCCTCCTTGAATTTCACGACGTCGTCGGGCATGAGCCGACTGATGTCATCGAAGCCGACGATCGCCGCGAGTTGCCGAAATGCCGCCCCATACTTCTTCAACGTGGCGCTCGACGGCTGCTGCTCGAGACTCCAGGCATCCAATAGCGCCAAGCCCGTCAGGACAGGCCCGGCGACGGCACCACCTTTCGCGGGCTCTTGGGGCATTGTCCCGGCCGGCATACCGGCCTGCTCCGCGGGAGCAACCGCGACATGCCTCGTTGTCGCCGGATTCGCCTGGCCCTGGTCGGCAGACCTGGCCGCGGCAATCACAGCCTCGAATTTCGCGATGACGTCCGCCGCCCGGCGCTTCGCCTCCACTCGGTCCTTGGTTCGCAGGCTCTCGGTCAGTTCGCGCTTGCCGACGACAGAGCGCAACGGCGCGGGCACGCCCTTCCTCACCCAGTAAACACCGGTTCTCGCGTGTCGGGTGGTTCGGGTCATGGCCAGGGCCATTCGTAGCACCCCTTTGTAGCACTGAGGCACCCTGAAGGCCTTGGAAATCCTGATTTCTTCGCGGTTTCAGCCACTTGGGCTGGTGCTGCTGGAGAGGATTGAACTCTCGACCTCTCCCTTACCAAGGGAGTGCTCTACCACTGAGCTACAGCAGCGGACCGAGGCGAAGGCGGCCGGCTTCCTAGCGGTTCGGGGGGGGCGCCGCAAGCCCCGGTGCGGAGAGCAGGCGCCGGAGGCGGGCCAGGCAGCCCCTGCCGCAGGAAGGCCCGGCTCGGGCAGCGTGCCTGCCTCCCCGCTGATCGGGCCCGGCCGACCAGCACCCTGGCACGCTCCGGACCCGCCCCCCCTAGCATCCAGTCCGGAACGGACCTTAGCCGCCCTGGACCGTGTCGGCCTGTCCCACAAGATGGACGCCTTTCCGCGCCACGTGTCGGGCGGCCAGCAGCAGCGTGTCGCAATCGCCCGCACCGTGGTGATGCGCCCTCGCCTGATGCTGTTCGACGAGCCGACATCGGCGCTCGACATCGAGATGGTCGCCGAGATGCCGCAGGTCATGCGTGACCTGTTGACGGAGGGCATGACGATAGTGGTGGTCAGGCACGAGATCGGGTTCCTGCGCAGCGCCGCCGATCGCATCATCGTCCTGGCCGAGGGCCGCATCATCGAGGACCGCCCCGCGCGCGACTTCCTGGAGGAGTGGGCGGAGCGGCGCTCGCGTCGCTTCCTCTCCGCGATCCTCGTGGCCTGAAGGGGCCGCGGCGGGCCGCCCCTCTTGCCTGCGACGTCCGGCAACGGGAGCATGCGCCGCGCGGCCGAGCGGCATGCGGCGGCAAGCGAGGAGACGACGATGTTCCTGGAGATCGCGCAGATCGAGGTGAAGCCCGGCACGGAGGCCAGGTTCGAGGAGGGCGTCGCGCAGGCCGCCCCGCTGTTCCGCCGCGCGAAGGGCTGCCATGGCATGGAGTTGCAGCGCTCGGTGGAGTTCCCGCAGCGCTATCGGCTGATCGTGACCTGGGCGACGGTGGAGAACCACACCGTGGATTTCCGCGGCTCCGCCGATTTCCAGGAATGGCGCCGGCTGGTCGGCGACTGCTTCGCCGCGCCTCCGGCCGTAGAACACGCGGCGCAGGTGCTGAAGGCGTTCTGACAGACGCCGGCCTACGCAGCAGTGCGCCGGTGCGCCTGCAAGGCCACGGCCGCGCCGGCCAGCGGCAGCGCCGCGACGGCGGCGAAGGCGGCGCTGTAGGAGCCGAGCAGCGTCGCCGCGCCGAGGAAGACCAGCGGGCCCACCACGATGCCGACATAGGTCACAGCCATGACGCCGCCCGTCGCGGCGCCCGCCGCGCCAGGCGGCGCCAGCCGCGCCACCTCCGCCATGGCGATGCCGGTCCAGCCCGCCGCGCAGGC
>NZ_JAPSMD010000007.1 GCF_027856955.1 Falsiroseomonas oryzae
GGGCGAGTGTGCCCATCGACGCCGAGCCCGACGACGCCAGCATGGCGGCAGCGCGCTGGGCCGCCGCCAACCGGCGCCCGGCGGGGCGCGGCACCGACACCCTGCCCTCAGCGGCCTGGCAGTTCCGGCCGATGCGCACGGCGCGCGGCCTGGCCGGGCTGGTCGGGCTGCGCCAGTCGGAGGACGGTCCTGGCCTTGACGGCGAGGCCGACCGCGCGCTCGACGCCCTTCTCGATCAGGCGGCCGTCGCGCTGGAGCGGGCGGAGCTGATGGAGGAGCGGGCCCGCGGCGAAGCCCGCGCGGAGACCGAGGCGCTGCGCACCGCACTGCTGACCTCGCTCGGTCACGACCTGAAGACGCCGCTGACCTCGATCCGCGGCGCGGTCGCGACGCTGCGCACCGCCGGCCCCGCCCTCTCCGAGGCGACGCGCGCCGACCTGCTGGCCACCGCCGAGGAGGAGACCGAGCGGCTCTCCCGCTGGATCGCCAACATCCTCGACATCGTCCGCATCGAGAACCGCCAGGTGGAACCGCGGCGGGAGACAGTCGACCTCGCCGAGGCCGCCGAGACCGCCGCCGCGCGGGCCGCCCGCGCGCATGGGCGGGAGATCGCGCTGGACCCCGGCGCGCGCCCAGCGGCGCCACGCCTCGACCCCGCGCTGCTCGACCAGGTGCTCGCCAACCTGCTCGACAACGCGCTGAAGTTCTCGGGGCCGGATGGCCATGTCGCGGTGCGGATCAGCCGGGAGGGGCCGGAGGTGGCGATCGCCGTTGAGGATGACGGGCCAGGCATCCCGCGGGAGGACCTGCACCGGGTCTTCGACCCCTTCTTCCGCGCCACCCGCACGGACCGGGTGGCGGCCGGCAGCGGCCTCGGCCTCGCCATCTGCCGCGGCCTCGTAGGTGCCATGGGCGGGCGAATCGCGGCCGAGAGCCCGACACGGGCCGATGGGCGCGGGACGCGGATGGTGGTGAGGTTCCCCGGAGCATGACCGACAGGATGTCTCCGCGCGGCCTCGATGCGACCCGACCCCGCATTCTCGTCGTGGATGACGAGCCGCAGATCCACCGCTTCCTCGCGCCCGCGCTCGAGGCCGCCGGCTATGCGCCGCTGCGCGCGATGACGGCGGCCGAGGGGCTGCGCCTGGCGGCCGAGCGGGCACCGGCGCTGATATTGCTCGACCTCGGCCTGCCGGACGGCGACGGCAAGCTGGCGATCCCCCGGCTGCGGGGCTTCAGCACCGTGCCTGTCGTGGTGCTCTCCGCCCGCGACCAGGAAGCGGAGAAGGTCGCCGCCCTCGATGCCGGGGCGGACGACTACGTCGAGAAGCCCTTCGCGCTCGGCGAGCTGCTGGCCCGCATCCGCGCCGCGCTGCGACGCGCGGGCGCGGCGTCCCGGCAGCCGGCGGAGGCCGTCGTCCGAACCGGCGCGCTGGAGGTGGATTTCGGCCGCCGGACGGCGCGGGTGGAGCAGGGCGAGCCGTTGAAGCTGACGCCGCGGGAGTGGGATCTGCTCGCGGCGCTGGTGCGTGGGGGAGAGGGGCGCGTAATGACGCAGCGCCAGCTCCTCACGGCGGTCTGGGGTCCGGCGCATGTCGAGGACGCGCAGTATCTGCGCGTCTATATCGGTCATCTCCGCCAGAAGCTCGGGCCGGCTGCGGGCCTCATACGCACCGAGCCGGGCGTGGGATACCGGTTCGGCGGCGAGTAGGGCGGGGAGCCGAGCCGTTGGACCATGCGGAAGCACGGCTTCGGGGCGGCCTGAGCGGCGGCAGTTGAAACGCGAGGGCCATGACCTGGCGCGGTGCAGCAGCAGCGCGGCCGAGGAAGATTCTCGCCGAAGCATGGGGACCATGCCACGCTGGGCCGGAACCCAAGGACGATGGCGACGGACCCAGCGCCCCCTCCCGGCGACTTCGCGGCGACCGGTGCGACCCCGGTCTTTGTCGCGCGCGGGTTGTGCAAGACCTACGGCAGCGGCGACGCGGCCGTGCATGCGCTGCGCGACCTCGACCTCGACATCCTGCAGGGCGAGTTCGTCGTGCTGCTCGGCCCCTCGGGCTCCGGCAAGTCCACCCTGCTGAACATCCTGGGCGGCCTCGACGCCCCGACCTCCGGCCGCGCCGCCTGGCGAGACCATGAGCTGACCGGCGCGGACGAGGCGGCGCTGACCGCCTATCGCCGCGACCATGTCGGCTTCGTGTTCCAATTCTACAACCTGATCCCGAGCCTCACCGCGCGCGAGAATGTCGAACTCGTCGCCGAGATCGCGCGCGACCCGATGCCGGCGGAGGAGGCGCTCGCTCTCGTCGGGCTGTCGCACCGGCTCGACCATTTCCCGGGCCAGCTTTCCGGCGGCGAGCAGCAGCGCGTCGCGGTCGCGCGCGCCATCGTCAAGCGTCCCGACGCGCTGCTCTGCGACGAGCCCACCGGCGCGCTCGACGTCGAGACGGGGAAGGTGGTGCTGTCGGCCATCGCGCGGGCAAACCGGGAGGTCGGCGCGACGACGGTCGTCATCACCCACAACGCCGCGATCGCGGGCATGGCGGACCGGGTGCTCCGCATGGGCGGCGGACGCATCGTAGCGATCGAACGTCATCCACGCCGCCTCGCGCCCGAGGAACTCGTGTGGTGAGCGTGCTGGACCGCAAGCTGCTCCGCGACCTCTGGGCGTTGCGCGGCCAGGTGCTCACCATCGCGCTGCTGATCGGCGCCGGCGTCGCCGTGCTGGTGATGTCGGTCAGCAGCTTCCTCTCGCTGCGCGGTGCGCAGCAGGCCTTCTACGCCGAAAGCCGCTTCGCGGAGGTCTTCGCGGAGGTGAAGCGGGCGCCGCGCACGCTGCTGACACGGATCGCCGGGATCCCGGGCATCGCGGCGGTGGAAGGCCGCGTCGGCGGCGAGGCGCGCGTGGACTGGCCGGGCGCCGAGGTGCCGGTTGCCGGTCGCGTCCTGTCACTGCCGGCCGGCGGGGAGCAGCCGGTGCTGAACCGGCTGCGGCTGATCGCCGGCCGCCTGCCAGAACCGACCCGGCACGACGAGGCGGTGATCCATGTCGCCTTCGCCGAAGCCTGGCGGGTGCGCCCGGGCGACGAGATCGCGGCCATACTGAACGGACGGCGCGAGCGCTTCCGTATCGCCGGCATCGCGCATTCGCCGGAATTCGTCTTCACCTCCCGCCCCGGCAATCCGCTGCCGGACGACCGCGGCTTCGTCGTGCTCTGGGCGAATGAGGAGGCCGTGGCGCGTGCCTTCGACATGCAGGGCGCCTTCGGCGAGGCGGTGCTGACCCTCGCCCCGGGCGCCTCCGAGGCCGCGGTGATCGCGGAGCTGGACCGGCTGTTGCTGCCCTGGGGCGGGCGCGGCGCCTTTGGCCGGCGCGACCAGCCTTCCCACCGCTTCCTGGAAGACGAGCTCGCCGAGCAGCGCACGCTCGCGGTCACGGTGCCGCTCGTCTTCTTCGGCATCGCCGCCTTCCTGCTGAACGTCGTGCTGGGCCGGATGGTCGAGGCGCAGCGCGAGCAGGTCGCGGCGCTGAAGGCCCTCGGCTACCCGTCCTTCCCGATCGCCGCCCACTACGCGAAGTTTGTCGCCGTGGTCTGCGTCCTCGGCTCGGCCCTCGGCATCGCGGCGGGCGCGTGGATGGGGGCGGGCATGCTCGGCAACTACCGGCCCTTCTTCCGCTTCCCGGAGATGCCCTATCTGCTGCCAGCCTGGCTGCCGCTGCTCGCGGCGGCGGCGAGCTTCGCGGTGGCGCTTCTCGGGGTGCTTGCAGCGCTGCGGCGGATTTTGCGCCTGCCCGCCGCGGAGGGGCTGCGGCCGGCGCGGCCAGTCGCCTTCGGTGGGGGGGCGCTCGGCCCTCTCGGGCGACGGCTCCACGCAAGGGCGAAGATCCCGGTGCGCGGCGTCCTCGGCCGCCCGCTGCGCACGCTGCTCACCGTGCTCGGCATCGCGCTGGCGGTGCCGATGGTCGTGCTCGGCCTGTTCTGGTGGGACGCGATGGACAGCATGGTCGAGTTGCAGTTCGACCGCATCGAGCGCGGCGACGCCTTCGTCGCCCTTACCGACCCGCGCCCAGCGCGCGCCGTCCGCGAGATGGCGCGCCTGCCCGGCGTGCTGGCGGCCGAGGGGCAGCGCATCGTACCGGTGCGGCTGCGGGCCGTGCAGCGCAGCCGCCTCCTCGCCTTGACAGGTCTGCCGGCAGGCGCGGAGCTGCGCGTGCCGCGCGATGCCGATCTCCGCCCGGTTCCGATCCCCGGCGACGGCTTGGCGATCAGCCGGCGACTGGCCGAGCGGATCGGCGTGCGCGAGGGCGACACCGTGCAGGTCGAGGTGCTGGAAGGCGCACGCCGCGTGCACGACCTGCCGGTGGCCGCGCTGGTCGAGGACATCATCGGCTTCACCGTGCTGATCGAGATCGGCGCGCTGAACCGGCTGCTGCGCGAGGACGACCTGGTCTCCCATGTCGCGCTGCGCGTGGACCCGCTGGCGGCCGAAGGGCTGTGGCAGCGCCTCGCGGAGCGGCCGCGCGTCGCGGCGACCAACGTGAAGGCGGTGTGGCTCCGCGTCTTCGACGAGGTGATCGCCGGCCTCGTGCTGACCAGCGCCGTGACGCTGACCGGCTTCGGCGTGATCATCGCGGTCGGCGTGGTCTACAACAGCGCACGCGTCGCGTTGCAGGAGCGGGGCTGGGAAATGGCGAGCCTCCGGGTCCTCGGCTTCACGCGGCCGGAGGTGTCGCGCATCCTACTGGCGGAACTGGCGCTGGCGGTCGTCGTCGCGGTGCCGCTCGGGCTGGTGCTGGCGCAGTGGATCGTCGGGCTGATCCTCGGCGCGCGGGATAACGAAAGCTTCGACGTCCCGGCGGTGATCAGCACGGCGACCTTCGCGACGGCGGCGCTTGTCGTGCTGGGCGCGGCGCTTGCCAGCGCGGTGGTGGTGCGGCGGCGGATCGACCGGCTCGACCTTGTCGCTGCCCTGAAGGCGAGGGATTGAGGGATGGGCCGGCATCTCCGCCGCGCGCTGATCGCCGGTTCCGTCCTGCTGCTGCTGGTGGGCGCGTTCCTCGCCTTCCGCCCGCGGCCGGTGCTCGTCGAGACCGAGCAGGTCGCACGGGGCCGCTTCGAGGCGGTGGTGGAGGAGGACGGGCGCACGCGGGTGCGGGACCGCTACGTGGTCTCCGCGCTGGTCGCCGGGCGGGTGCTGCGGCTCGGTGTGCGCCCGGGCGACACGGTCGGCCAGGGCGACCCGGTTGCGCTGATCCTGGCTGCGCCGTCCGCCCTGCTCAACCCGCGCGCGCGGCGCGAGGCCGAGGAGCGCGTGGGCGCGGCGGAAGCAATGCTGCAGCAGGCTGGCGTTCTGGTGGAACGTGCCGCAGCGCAGCAGGTCCAGGCCGAGGCGGATGCGGCCAGGGTGCGCGCCCTGCACGCGCGGGGCGCGGCGCCGCTCCAGCAGCTCGAGCGGGCCGAACTTGCCGAGCGCACCGCCGCACGCGACATGCTGGCCGCCGAGCGGCGACGCCATGCCGCCGAGCACGAGCTGGACCAGGCGCGATCGCTGCTCGCTGCCACCGAGGCGCCGGAGAACGGGTCAGAGCGCCACGAGGTGCGCGCCCCGGTCGCCGGGCGCGTGCTGCGAGTGATGCAGGAGAGCGAGGCGGTGGTCGCCTCCGGTGCGCCTCTGCTGGAACTCGGCGATCCGTCGGAGCTGGAGGTGGTGGTGGACGTCCTCACCACGGAGGCGGTCGGCATCGCACCGGATGCCCCGGTGACGATCGAGCGCTGGGGCGGCCCACGGCCACTGCAGGGGCGCGTCCGCCGCGTCGAGCCCGGCGCCTTCACCCGCGTCTCGGCGCTCGGCGTCGAGGAGCAGCGGGTCTGGGTGGTGATCGACCTCGTCGGCCCGCGCGAGGGCTGGGCTGCGCTCGGGGACGGCTTCCGCGTGGATGCGCGCATCACGGTCGAGGCGATCGAGGACGCGGTGCTGGTCCCGGTCAGCGCACTGTTCCGGCGTGGCGGCGGGTGGGCGGTGTTCGTGGTGCGGGACGGCGTCGCGCGCGAGCGGCCGGTCGAGGTCGCCCGCCGCGCCGCACGCGTCGCCATGAGCTCCGCCGGCCTCACGCCTGGCGAGTCCGTCGTCCTCTTCCCGCCGAGCGCTCTCCGCGACCACGCCCGAGTGCGAACGGTCCGATAGCACGACCGCGGCGACCGCCCTCTGGCGGCGTGCGACTGACGGTTCTCGGCTTTCCGTCCAACCCCGACTCTCTGCGATGATTCAGGCTGCGGGCGCTCACACTCCGATTCGCCGACCACCATCGGATGCGCGTCTGCGCTGAACGAGCGCCTCGGCGTCTGCGGACGCCGCTATGCTGGCGGCATCGGGCGGAATTCGCTGGTTCCCGAGATCGCGCGCGCGGCTTCAACGACCGTCGGACCCAGTCGGAGCGCCAGCTCCGCTCCGGTCCAGTCGGCCACCGAGACCGAGATGTTGATCGCCGCGGTGGCCCGGCCGTCCGGATTCCGCACGGGCGCGGCGAGCGAGATGTCCCCGATCGCTGTCTCCTGCTCGGTCAGCGCGAAGCCCTCCGCGCGAGCCTTGCGGATCTCCGCCATGATCGCGTCGGGCGAGGTCTTGGTGTACTGCGTGTAGGCGACGAGCTTCGAGCGTTGGAGCAGGGTCGCTACCTGCTCGTCGGGCAGGGTCGACAGGATCGCCCGGCCGCTCGCCGAGCAGAAGGCAGGGCGGCGCATGCCGAGCACGACGTCCACGGTCACCGTCCGTCGTCCGGGGTAGCGGACGACGTAGATGATGTCCGTGTCGTCCAGCACCGTCATGTTGACGGTGGCGTCGAGCGACTTGTTGAGCTCGTAAAGCTGGTGCCGAGCCCGCGCGACGATCGGGTCGGTGCGGAGATAGATCATCCCGAGGCTCATCACCTTGGGCGAGATCGTGTAGCGCCGCACCTTGCTGTCCTTGTGCAGGTAGCCGAGCGCCGCGAGCGTGTAGGTGAAGCGCTGCGCCGCGCTCTTGTCGAGCCCGGTCAGCTCGGCGATCTCGGTCAGGCTCAGGCTGCGCCCGCCGAGCTCGAAGGCGCGCAGGATCCGGAAGGCCTTTTCCACCGATGAGACGAACCACGCCGGCTCGTCCGCCTGAGCCTTCGCCTTGAGCATGTCCTCCATGGGAGCCTGGAACCTTCTCGTTGCGCTGAGGGCCCGCACGAACCTCGCCGTCTGCCGATCTGCGCGCTTGACATCACCGCTAAGGCACGAGTGATATTGGATAGCGATAACGAGGCTTGCAATAACGGCCTGCAGGCGCTCTGGAGGGGACACAACGTGAGCCAGACACCCCCGCCGTCATTGACCGGCAACGCCGGCGCGCAGATCACGCACTCCTCGGATGAACGCCTGGGATACGAGGTGGCGGAGGGCATCGCCACCATCACCATCCGGCGCGCCGAGAAGCTGAATGCGCTGCTGCCCGAGATGATCCTGGTCATGGCTGACCTGATTGAGACCGCGCGGCGCGATCCGAAGGTCAGGGCGGTGGTGCTGCGGGGCGACGGCAGCAGCTTCTGCGCGGGCGACGACCTCCATCCGGAGGACCGCTTCAAGTACGGGCCGCCCGACATGCACACCCGGCTCAAGATGGGCTACCCCCGCCTGGTGAACGACATCCTGCAGCTGCGCAAGCCGGTCGTCGCCATGATGCGCGGCTATGCGGCCGGTGCGGGGTTCGACCTTGCCCTCGCCTGCGACTTCCGCATCGCGGCCCCTGACACGCGCATGGCCGCGATCTATGTGCGGCGCGGGCTCGGCGGCGGTGCGACCTATCTCCTGCCGCGCTTCGTGGGCCTCGGCAAGGCGACCGAGCTGCTGCTCCTCGGCAACTGGATCGACGCCGAGGAGGCGCTGCGCCTGCATCTGCTGACGCGCGTGGTGCCCGAGGAGCAGCTGGAGGCCGAGACCTACGCGCTTGCCGCCAAGCTGGCCAAAGGGCCGACGCAGGCGATCGGCGCCATCAAGAACGCCCGCAACCAGGGGCTCGGGCTCGACCCGGTGAAGGGGCTGGAGGCGCAGATCCTCTGCAACGTCGAGCTGATGTTCCACCGCGACGCGCGCGAGGGCCCGCGCGCCTTCCTGCAGAAGCGCGAGCCCAACTTCACCGCCGAGTGGATCGACCTCCAGTACGACGACTTCGATGCGAATTACCGCTGACGGGTTCGTCTCGGCGGCCTGGATGCGCGACGGACACGACGCGGCATGATCATGCTGCTGGAGCATGAGGGGAAGCGGATCCTCGCCTCCTGCGGCATCCCTGTGCCCGAGGGCAGCCTCTGGCGCGACCTGCCTTTGACGCTGGACGGCGACCTCGTCATCAAGTCGCAGGTCTTCGCCGGCGGCCGCGGCAAGGCGGGCGGGATCCGCTTCGCGAGCGGCCGGGACGAGGCGCTGCGCATCGCAGCGGAGCTCGCCGCCGGCCAGCTGTCCGGCGCGCCGGTCGAGGACGTCTACATCGAGCGCAGGCTTGGGATCGAACGCGAATACTACCTCGCGGCGCTGGTGGACCGGGATCTCGGCACACCGGTCCTGGTGGCCTCCGCCGAGGGCGGCGTGGACATCGAGGCGGTCCCGCAGGACCGCCTCGTGCGACAGAAGGTCGATCCCCTGCTCGGCCTCGAGCCCTTCATGGTCGAGCGGCTGGTGCGCCGGCTCGGCCTGTCCGGCGACCAGGCGGCCGCCTTCGCGCGCCTCGTCGAGCGGATCCATGCCGGCCTGATCGCAAACGACGCCGAACTGATCGAGATCAACCCGCTCGTGCTGACCAGGGATGGCAGCTTCGTTGCCGCGGACGCGAAGGTCGTGCTCGACGAGGACGCGGCCTTCCGCCATCCCGGCCGCCGCGCGCGGCCCAACGGCACCGCCTTCGAGCACGCGGCCCGGGACCTCGAGGTGATCGGCGTCGAGATGGGCCCGCCCGCCGGCGTGGCGGCCATCATGAACGGCGCCGGACTGACCATGGCGACGCTCGACGAGATCATCGCCCTCGGCGGCCGGGTATCGGGCGTGATCGAGCTGCACGGCGCGGCCATGAACGGCCCGGGTCGCATCGCGGACCTGCTGGCCTGCGTCCTCGATCATCTGAAGCCGGCGGTGATCCTGGTGAACATCCACTACCAGTTCCGCAGCCTGGAGACGATCGCCGAAGGGGTCGCCCTGGCGATGGAGCGGCTGCCGGACCTCACGCCCGACCGGCTCGTGCTGCGCCTGCGCGGCGAGAAGGAGGCCGAGGCCCGCGCCCGGCTCGCCGGCCGCGGCCTGACCATCATCCGCGAGTTCGGGCCCGCCTGCGTCGAGGCGGTCGGACGGGCGCGCCCGGCGACCGCTGCCTGAGGACGAGCGCCTTGGCCATCATCGTCGACGAGACGTCCCGCATCCTGATCCAGGGCATCACCGGCCCCACGGGCCGCAGCTATGCGGAGCGCATGATCCGGGACGGCACGCCGCTCGTCGGCGGCGTCGCGCCGGGCCGGCAGGGCCAGACGGTCGCGGGCGTTCCCGTCTTCGACAGCGTCGAGGACGCGGTCGCCGCGACCGGCGCAAATGCCGCGCTCAGCGCGGTACGCAGCTCACTCGCGATGGGCGCCGCGCTCGAGGCGCTTTCTGCGGGGATCGGGACGCTGGTGGTCTACACCGAGAACGTGCCGCTGCACGACGCGATCCGGATGCGCGCCTATGCAAGGGCGCGTGGCGCGCGCCTGCTCGGCCCCAACTCGGCGGGGGTGATAAGCCCGGGCAAGGCCAACCTCGCCGACCTGAACGCCAACAACCTGCGCCCTGGACGGATCGGCATCGTGTCCAAGAGCGGCACGCTGACCTATGAGGTGATCGACGACCTGCTGGCCTGTGGCCACGGCCAAAGCAGCGTCGTCTGCATCGGCGGAGACCCCGTGATCGGCACGACCTATGCGGATGTCCTGCCGCTGTTCGAGGCTGATGCCGAGACCGACCTGGTGGTGCTGATCGGCGAGCCCGGTGGGCGCCTGGAATACGATGCCGTTGCCGCGCTGCCAGGCATGACAAAGCCCGTCGTCGCCTATATCGCCGCGCAGAATGCCCCGCCCGAGAAGCGGATGGGCCATGCAGGGGCGATCTACGACGGCGCCGACACCTCGGCGAGCGCCAAGCTCGCGGCCTTCCGCGCGGCCGGCTACGAGGCCGTCGGGCGCGTGACGGAGGTCGCCTCCGCAGTCAGGCGGGCCTTACGGCGCGCCGCGGCATGACCGGGCCGTCGGGGCCACCCGCCGCCGCGCCGGAGGGAACGCCCTCTGCGATCCTGCACCGTGTCGCGGCCTTCGACACGCCGCTCCTGCGCTTCACCCTCGACGGCAGGCCGATGCAGGCGCGTCAGGGCGAGAGCGTGCTGGCCGCGATCCTGTGTCACGCCGGCCATCTGCGCCGGCATGAATGCAGCGGCGAGCCGCGCGCCGGCTTCTGCCTCATGGGCGCTTGCCAGGATTGTTGGGTCTGGTTCGGGCCCGGGGAACGTGGCCGCGCCTGCACGACACCGGTGGCGGACGGGATGCAGGTCTCGACCTCGCCCGATCCCCCGGCTTGACCAGGGTCGTCGTCGTCGGGGCGGGGCCCGCGGGGATCGCCGCGGCCGATGTGCTGTCCCGCGCCGCGGTCGAGGTCACGCTGATCGACGAGGCAGAGCGGCCCGGCGGCCAGTATCATCGGGCGCCCGCCTCGGGCCTGCAGCTCGACATGCGCCGGCTGCTGGACGCGGCGCATGCGTCCTACGCGGCGTTCCACGCGCAGGCGGCGAGCGTCTGCGCCAGGGTGGACTACCGGCCAGCCACCCTTGTCTGGGGTGTGCACGGGCGTGCCGTCCACCTCGCCGCGCGCGGCTTCGCCCAGTCGGTCGGATACGACGCGCTGGTCCTCGCCACGGGTGCGACCGACCGCGTCATGCCGCTCCCCGGCTGGACGCTGCCGGGCGTCTTCACCCTCGGCGGTGCGCAGGCGGTGCTGAAGGACCAGGGCTGCCTAATCGGGCGGCGCGTCGTCTTCTGCGGCAGTTCACCGCTGCTCTACCTTGCGGCCGTCCAGTACCTGCGCGCCGGCGGCAAGGTCGCGGCGGTGATCGACACCACGCGCTTCGCGGAGAAGCTGCGCGCCCTGCCCGACATGCTTGCCGCGCCGGGCGTGCTGGGCCAGGGGCTGCGGCACATGGCCGCGCTGAAGCGGCGTGGCGTGCCGATCCTGCACGGCGCGACCATCGACGCCTTCGAAGGGAAGGCGCGGGTGAGCGCGGTCCGCTGCACGTCTCCGGACTCGGCGCCGCTGCGGGTCGCGTGCGACGCGGTGGCCTACGGCCATGGCCTGAGGCCCGAGACGCAGCTGGCGGAGCTCGCCGGCTGCACGCTGCGCTTCGACCCCGTGCAGCGCGTCCATGTGCCGGAGACCGACCCGGATGGCCGTGCGGGACATGCGATCTATGTCGCCGGCGATGGCGGCTCCATCGGCGGCGGCCAGGCGGCCGCCGTGTCGGGCCGCCTGGCCGCCGCTGCCGCGCTGCACGATCTCGGCCTCGCCGCCGATGTCGACGTCGCGGCCAGTCGGGCCTCGCTGGCGCGGCTGCGGCGCTTCCAGAAAGGCGTGGCGGCGGCGTTCCGCTGGCCGGGCGAGCGGGCCGCGGCGCTGGACGACGCCGTCATCCTCTGCCGCTGCGAGAACGTCACCGTCGGTGAGGTACGGGCCGCCATCGCGCTTCAGGATGGCGTCGCGGATGTGAACCGCGCCAAGGCTGCCACCCGCTGCGGCATGGGCCGCTGCCAGGGCCGTTTCTGCGGCGCCGGCCTGGCGGAGGTCGCGGCCGCCTGCGTCGGAGGGCACGACCACGGGCGCGACCGGCTGCGCGTCCAGACGCCGATCAAGCCGCTTCCCATGGCCCTCGCCGGCGACCTGTCCCCATGAGCGGCACCGATGCCGGGGTCGCGATCGTCGGCGGCGGGCTCGTCGGCTGCATGATCGCCTACGCGCTCCGCCAGCGCCGCCGCAGCGTCATCGTGCTGGAGCGCGGGCATGTCGGCGGCGAGTCGAGCGGCGTGAGCTTCGGCAGCCTGCGCCTGCAGGGCCAGCACGAGGCCGAGCTGCCGCTCGCGCTGCGCGCGCAGGCGCTGTGGGAGACGATCGAGGCCGAGACCGGCGAGAGCGTCGAGTTCCGCCGGCACGGGCATGTCCATCTCGCGCTCGATGCCGAGCAGCAGGCCCGGCTCGAGCGCAATGCGCGCAACGCCCGCGCCCACGGGCTGGACGTCACGCTCCTCGATCGCGACGAGGCGCTCGGCCGTTGGCCGTTCCTGGGCGGCCAGGTGGTCGGCGCGTCCTTCTCGACGCGGGATGCCGTGGTGAACCCGCGGCTCGTCGCCCCCGCTGTCGCCCGCGCGGCGCGGCGTCTCGGCGCCACGATCCAGGAAGGCGTCGAGATCATCGCCGCCGAGCATGACGGCGTCCGCTTCCGCTTGCACGGCAGGACGGCCGACGGCGCGGTCCGGAGCGTGACCGCCGAGACCCTGGTCAATGCCGCCGGTGCCTGGGCCGGCACGCTGGCCGCATGGTTCGGCGAGACGATCCCGCTCTTCCCCGCCGGCCCGGCCGAACTGGTGACGGAGCCGATCCCGGCCTTCGTCGCGCCGGTCATGCATGTCGTGGACGGCAGCATCCTGTTCCGTCAGACGGAGCGCGGCAACGTCGTGATCGGCGGGCATCCGCGGATGCGAGTCGATGCCGCGACGCGGACGGCGCGCGTGCCGCCGGACAAGATCCTGACGAACCTGGCCCGGCTGGTCGCGCTGGTGCCGCGGCTGCGCGCCCATCAGGTGATCCGCAGCTGGACGGGCATCGAGGGCTATGTCGAGGACATGATGCCTGTCCTCGGGCCGAGCATCTCGACGCCGGGGCTGTTCCATGCCTGCGCCTTCAGCGGGCACGGGCTTCAGCTCGGCCCCGCGGCCGCGGCCGCGATCGCCGAGCTGATCGTCGAGGGGACCACGACGATGCCCATCGCCCCCTTCGACATCCGGCGGTTCTATGTGTCGGGGCAGCCGCGCACGCTGTCGCTGGCGGAGGAGTTCCAGCCCGACGTCCTGGCCCAGGCCGCGCCGCCGTCCCGCGCGCGGCCATCATCGTGAGCGGACCGCGACCCTACACCCAGCCGCCGGTCACGCGGTCCCAGCTGCCGGCGCGCAGATCCGTCTTCCCTGCGACGAGATCCGGCTTGCGCACCTTGCCGCTCGTCGAGCGCGGCAGGGGCCCCGTCCGGTACTCGATGAAGCGCGGCACCTTGAAGGGCGCCAGGCGCTGGCTGCACTGCGCGATGATCCGCTCGGGCGGGAGGTCCTCGATGCCGCGGCCGTCGTGCAGGACGACACAGGCCTTGACCTCCTCGCCGCGCAGGTCGTCCGGCACGGGGATCGCCGCGGCCTCCGCGATGCCGGGGATCGCCAGCAGCGCGGCCTCGACCTCGGTGGCCGAGATGTTCTCGCCCGCGCGCCGGATCATTTCCTTGATGCGGCCCTGGATGGTGACGAAGCCATCGGCGTCCTGGACGGCCAGGTCGCCCGTGCGGAACCAGTCGCCGTGGAAGGCGGCCGCCGTCGCGTCCGGCTTGTTGTGGTAGCCGAGGAGGATGCCCGGCCCCCGGATGAGCAGTTCGCCGCTCGCGCCGGGTGGCAGGGTCTGCCCGTCCGGCCCGGCGATGCGGACCTCCCGGAACGGACCGGCGATGCCGCAGGAACCCGACCCGACCATCTCCGCGGCCTCGATCGGCATGATGAGGCCGACCCCGATCTCGGTCATCCCGAAGGCGGCGCGGGCGGGGAAGCGGAAGCGGCGCTCGAGCTCGGCGTGCAGCTCGCGGCGGTGGATGGCCAGGTTGCCGCGCCTGAGACAGGGCAAGGCCTCGTCGGCGCGCTCCGGCATCTGCGTCATCACGTCCATCGGGAACCAGCAGAAATCGATCTGATAATCCCGCAGCCAGTCGCAGAAGCGCGTCAGGCTGAGATAGGGCGCGACATACATCGCCGCGCCGTGGAAGAAGGCCATCAGCATCAGCCATTGCGGCGTCATGTAGAAGAACGGGTTCGGCGAGAGGATGCGCCCGTACCGCATGCCGTCGCTGGCGGCATAGGCCTTCGCGCAGGTCAGCCAGTAGCGGTGCGTCAGCAGGCAGCCTTTCGGCCAGCCTGTCGTGCCCGAGGTGTACTGGATGTTCAGCACGTCATCGAGGCTGGGCGGCGTGACGGGGCGGAACGCCCGCGGGGAGCGGTCCACCAGCTTCTGCCAGCCCTGGTGGCCCGCCGGTCTCGACGGGCCGACGACGATGGTGTTCGCGAGCGGCGTCTCCAGCGGCTCCATCCCGTCGAGCAGCGGCAGGAAATCCTGGTGGATCACGAGATGCCGCGCACCGCTGTCCGACAGGACGTAGCGGAGCTCATGCGCGGTGTAGCGGATGTTGACCGGCACCATCACCGCGCCGAGGCTCGCCAGCGCCAGCCAGGTGACGGGCATCTCCGGCACGTTCGCCAGCATCACGCCGACATGGCTCCCGCGGTTGACGCCTAAGGCGGACAGTCCGCTGGCCAAACGGCGTACGCGATCGAGCAGGTGCGCATAGGAGAACCGCTCGCCGCTTTCGATGAAGTGCAGGGCGAGCGCGTCGGGCGTGGCCGCCGCGGCGGACTCCAGAAGGGCGATGACGCTGGGCGGAAGCGGCTCGGCTTCGATCTGGCGGTAGCGCGCTCGGGCGGGAGCCAGCCAATCGAACGTCGTGCCCACCATTGCCACCTTCCGGTGCGCTGGCGCCGACAGGCGCGCCACAGCCGATCCGCATGATGCGGGACGAGTGTGCCATGTCAACTTCCCTGTCGCACGCCGCTACCCAGCCTGCCACCATGCCCGCGGGAGCCATGGAACGGAGACAGAGCAACATGGCGGCGGTCGACATCGTCATCTGCGGCACGGGCAGCTTCGCCGCACGCATCCTGTTCGATCTCGCCGCCACGGCGCCCCGGCCGGTGTCGGTCGCGGTGGTCGGGCGGAACCGCGACCGTCTCGCCTGGCTGCGGACCGCGGCCAATGCGCGCGCCGCCCTGTTCGGCTCCGGCGCGCGGGTCGCCGAGTACTGCCTGCCGGACCTCACGACCGAGTCCGTCGGGCCGCTGCTGGCCGAGCTGCGTCCTTCCGTGGTTGCGAACACCGCCTCGGTGCAGGGCGGCCGCGTCGCGATCGATCGTCCCGATGCCTGGACGAGGCTGGTGCAGGAGGCGGGGTTGGCCTGCACCGCCCTGCTCCAGGCGCGCATCTCCCACGACATCGCGCGCGCGGTCGCGCAACTCGCGCCAACGGCGACCTTCGTCAACTGCTGCTATCCGGATGTCGTCAACCCGATGCTGAAGGGCGCCGGGCTGCCGATCGCCTGCGGGATCGGGAACGTCGCGATCCTCGCGCATGCCTTCGCCGGCCTGCTCGGGCCGGGCCATCCACGCCTTCACCTCCTGGCCCAGCATGCCGCGCTGTCGGCCTTCCGGCGCCCGGCCGCGCAGCGGAGCGGCGTCGCGCCGCTGCGCCTCTGGATCGACGGTATCGAGATCGGGGATGTCTTCGAGCGCTTCGCCGCCGTGAAGCTGGCGCCCGAGCCGGTGATCGACGTGTCCGGCGCCTCCGGCGTGCCGCTCTTCCTCGCGCTCGCAGCCGGCGCGGAGTGGTCGGGCCATGTGCCCGGGCCGAACGGGTTGACGGGCGGATATCCGGTTCGGCTGGTCGGAAGGCGGATCTCGCTCGACCTCCCGCCGGGCGTGACCGAGGAGGAGGCGATCGCCTGGAACCGGCGCTTCGAAGCGGAGAACGGGATCATCGTCGGATCCGACGGCGTTGTGCGCTACGTCGGACGCGTGGAGGCTGCGCTGCGCGCCGTCAGCCCCGACCTCGCCGCGGGCTTCTCGATGTCGTCCTTCGACGCGGCCTATAGCGCGATGGCGGCGGTGCGGGCGCGATTGCTGGCCGCGGCATAGCTCCGGCGTTGCGACCGTCCGGCGGATGAGTTCCGATTGACAATGGCCCGGCGGTTCCAGCACCCTTCGGGTCCAAGTATTCCATGCCGATACCGACGCTCGATAGCTGGTAGAAGGGCTGGGGGTCGATCGACGGGTTGAGACTGTTTCACCATCTCCGTGGGAGGCACCGTGTCCGACAGCGCCCGCACCGACCTCATTCGGTACGAATGCCAGGATCGGATCGCGACCATCACCTTCAACCGTCCGGAGAAGCTTAACGCCTTCGACGACGGCATGGTGATGCGGATGGCGGAGGTGCTGCACGGCTTCGACATCGATCCCGACGCCGACGTGGCCGTGCTGCGCGGCGAGGGGCGTGCCTTCTGCAGCGGTGCGGACGTCCACCAGCGCCAGCTTCGGCCGGAAGCCGAGATGAAGAAGCATGGCGGCCCGCAGGGATGGGGCGCGCACAGCGCCGAACTCTTCGTCCGCTCCATCAACTGGAAGCCGGTCATCACCGCACCGCACGGCTTCGCCGTCGGGCTCGGCCTCGCGATGGTGCTGGAGAGCGACATCATCGTCGCCGAGGCCGGCACGAAGTTCCAGGTCGCGGAGACCGTGCGCGGCCTCTCCGGCGTGCGCCACTGGGCGCTGCTGGCCTATCGCGGCCTGCGGTCCTTCGCGACCGAGGTCACGATCACCGGCCGCTTCTTCACGGCCGAGGAGGCTGCGGCCGCCGGCGTGGTCGACCGTGTCGCGCCGCCGGGCGAGCACCTGGAGCAGGCCTATGCCATGGCCCGCGCGATCGCCGGGAACCCGCCGCTGAGCGTCCGCGCCACTGTGCGTGCGCGGCGCTGGTACATGGAGCAGGCCGAGCGCGAGGCGTATCTGCAGACCAATCCGCTGCAGCTGCACCTGACCGAGGACTTCAAGGAGAGCGCGCGCGCCTTCGCCGAAAAACGGAAACTAGGCCCGTTCAAGGGCCGATGACGGTGCGGGGCCACGCACGCCTGAGTGAGGACCGAAACGCGTCACGTCACGGGAGAGGACAAGACCGATGAAGACCGGATTTCCTGCACACGCGTCACTGCGACGCAGGTCGCTGCTGGCGGGAGCGGCCCTGGCCGCGGCGGCGCCGCTGCTCAGGGCCTCGCCGGCGAGCGCCCAGAGCGACCCGGCCGTGGTCGCCGCCGCAAGGCGGGAAGGCAGCGTGAGCCTCTACACGTCCGCCTCCACCGGTCCTTCCAACGCGATCGCCGAGGCGTTCCGGCGGAAATACGGGATCGCCGTCACGGTCTACCGCGCGGGCTCCGCCGACATCGCCACGCGTGTGCAGACCGAGGAATCCGCCAACCGGCCGCAGGCGGACGCCCTCATCATCGAGGAGCCGGCGCTCAGCCTGCTCCGCCCCTTCCTCGCCACCTACGACTCGCCTGAGCGCGCCGCCATCCCGGCCGACTACAAGGAGCCGATGTCGACGCTGATCCGGATGTACGTGGCGCAGATCGGCTGGAACACCAGGGCGGTGACCGCGGCCAACGCCCCCAAGGACTGGACCGACCTGCTCGAGCCGCGATGGAGGGGGCGATTCGGCTCGCTCGATCCCCGCGTCACGGCCACGACGCTCGCCTGGCAGGTGATGGTCAACAATCTTTACGGGCCGACCTTCCTGCAGCGCTTCGGCGCCAACCGGCCCAAGCTCTACGCGAGCACCAACGCCATGACGCAGGCCATCGTCTCCGGCGAGATCGACCTCGGCCTGACGAATTCCTTCGGCGTCATCCAGATGGCGGAGACCGGCGCGCCCATGGCCGGCGTCATCCCGAGGCACACGGTGCTCTTCGGCGGCAACGTGGCCGTCTTCGCCAGGGCGCCGCGGCCGAATGCGGCGCGGCTGTTCTGCGACTTCGCCTGCTCGGCGGAAGGCCAGACGGTCATCAACGTCGCCGGCGCCACCATACCCACCCATCCCCAGGCCTCTGCGCCGCAGGCCGGCAACCTGGCTGAGATGGGCCGCGTCCACACCTTCGTCCAGCCGAACTACGCGCAGCTCATCGCCGACACGCCCCGGCTCCTCGCGGAATGGGAGCGGCACGTCCGATGAGCATGGTCCGGCCGGCGGAGGCGAAGGGGCGACCCTTTCGCATCTCGCTCGGCCTGGACCATGCGGCCTTTGCCATGATCGCCGTCGCGACGGCGATCATGGTCAGCTATCCCGCCGTGCTTGTCCTGCTGCGGAGCATCTCGACCGAGGACATCGGCAGCCCGCTGACGCTCGACTGGATCCGCGCGCTGGTCGATTCGCGGCGAAGCCGCGAGGCGCTCGTCAACACGGCCATCTACACCGCCGGCTCCTCGGCGCTGGCGATGACGCTCGGGGTCGGCCTGTCGTTCCTGTCGACACGCACGGACATGCCCGGGGCGCGGCTGCTCGGGCTCCTCGCGATCCTGCCGATCCTGGTGCCGCCTTTCATCATGGTCGTGGGCTGGGTGGCGCTCGCCGACCCCAATGCCGGCCTCATCAACATCGCCGCGTCGATGCTGTTCGGCGGACGCACGGTGCTGGTCGACATCAACACCATGTCCGGCCTGATCTGGATGACGGGACTGTTCCTGTCGCCTTATGTCTATCTCCTCGTCGCCGCGGGCTTCCGGAACTGCGACCCCGCGATGGAGGAAGCCGCGCGCGTCGCGGGCGCGAGCCGGATCGGTCTGCTGCGTACCGTCATCCTGCCCCTGCAACGCCCTGCCCTGCTGGCGGCGCTGCTGCTTGTCGTGGTCATGAGCGCGGGCGACTTCGTCATCCCCTCCACGGTCGGCCTCAAGGCGCGCATCTACATGCTGCCGAGCCTCATCTGGCAGAACTCCAGCACCTTTCCCCCGCAGCCCGGCCTTGCCGCGGCGCAGTCGATGCTGCTCGTCGTCATCGGGCTCGTCTGCATCTTCTTCCAGCGCCGGGCGCTGCAGCGCGGCGGCCGGTACACGCTGCTCGGCGGCAAGGGCGCCGGCCTCACGACCTTCCCGCTCGGCCGGCTGCGCTATCCGCTGGCGGGGCTGGCCTTCGTCTTCGCCCTTTGCTCGTCGCTCCTGCCCATATTGTCGGTGAGCGCGATGGCGTTCATGCGCTTCTGGGCGCCCTATGCGATGAACCTGGAGAACCTCACGCTTCGCAACTTCCGCTACGTCCTGTTCGAGTATCCCCAGGTCTGGCCGTCGGCGCAGAACAGCCTGTTCCTGGCCGTGCTCGGCGCGACGCTCTGCGTCCTGCTCGCCATCGTCCTGGGCTGGTACATCGTCCGCATGCGGGGCCGCTTCGCGGGCCTGGTCGAGTACGCGATGGTGGTGCCGCTCGGCGTGCCGGGCATCGCGCTCGGCGTCGGCATCCTGAGTCTTTGGATCCTCGTGCCCGGTGGCATCTACGGGACGTTGTGGATCCTGCTGCTCGCATACATCACCGCGCATATTCCGGTGGCGCTGCAGTTCGTCGGCAGCGCGCTGCACCGCGTCCACACCGATCTCGAGGATGCATCGCGGATCTCCGGCCGCACGCTGGTGGGGACGCTTCGCCGCATCAATCTGCCGCTGATGCGCCCGGCGCTGATCGGGTCCTGGCTGCTGATCTATGTGGTCATCCTGCGGGAGGTCTCGCTGGTGATCCTGCTCTACAACCCGAGCACGATCGTGCTCCCTGTCGGGCTGATGGACATCTGGGGCAGCGGATTCTACCCCGAGCTGGCCGTCTATTCCCTTCTGCTGCTCGTGCTTGGCCTGGTCCCGGTCCTGCTGTTCGGCCGGTTCGCAAGGTTCACGGCGGACTGATGGAGATTGAGCGACCCGATGGCTGACCCGCAACAGAGACGATCCGCCGGCGATGCGAAGGCCGGCGAGACGAGCAGCGTGTCTGTCACCGGCCTGAGCAAGTCCTATGGCGGAGCGGGGTCCCTTCGCGCGCTCGACGACTTCACGCTCGAGTTCGGTGCCGGGCAGTGCACGGTGCTGCTCGGCCCGAGCGGGTGCGGCAAGACGACGGTGCTCCGCTCGATCGCCGGGCTGATCACCCCTGACAGTGGGCGCATCGCCATCGGGGGGACCGCGGTCTTCGACGCGGCGTTCGGCACCTGCGACCCGCCGGAGAAGCGCCGGCTCGGGATGGTGTTCCAGAGCTATGCGCTGTGGCCGCATCTCAGCGTGGCCGACAATGTCGGCTATCCCCTCGCTGCGTCGGGGATGCCGAAGGCGGAGATCCGTCCGCTGGTGGAGTCGATGCTCGAATGGGTCAGCCTCGGTGGCATGGGCGGCCGCTATGTGCACGAGCTCTCCGGCGGCCAGCAGCAGCGGGTGTCGCTCGCCCGTGCCGTGGTCGGCAATCCCCGCGCGATACTGTTCGACGAGCCGCTGTCGAACCTCGATGCGCGGCTTCGGGAACGCATGCGCCTCGAGCTGCTGGGCCTGCGCCAGCGGCGGCCCTTCACCTCGATCTACGTCACGCATGACCAGCTCGAGGCGATGACGCTCGGTGACCGGGTGGTCGTCATGCGCGCGGGGAAGATCGAGCAGGTCGGCTCGCCCGAGGATGTCTACAAGCGGCCGCGGACGCGCTTCGCCGCGGATTTCATGGGCATCCCCAACCTCATCGAGGGACGCCTGCGCGCGACCGGGCCGGATGGCTTCGTCGTGGACACGGTGCTCGGGCCGCTGCGCGCGCGCGGCTGGCGCACCGGCCGGACCGTCGGCGAGAGCTGCACCGTCGCGCTGCGCCCGACGCTGCTCGCCTGCTCGCCCGACATCGGCGCGGGAGCGCCGCTCGGGCGCGTGATCCGCAGCGTATTCCAGGGCACGAGCACGATCCACATGATCGACGTCGCCGGGACCACCATCACGATCGAGTCCTTCTCAGAGGAGCGGCATGGCGACGGGATGACGGTTCGCGTGACACCTGCCGAGGGCGCGGTCTTCGCGCTTCTCGACGACTGAGACCGGCCCTATCCGCCCTGCGTGTCGCCGGCCGGCGCCCGGGGGCGGATCGCCTTGAAGATCAGGGTGGCGGTCGCGACGACGCTGCCGCTGACCCGCAGTTTCGCCTCGACGAAGGTCATGGAGCCCGTGACCTTGACGATCTCGCCGCTGACCTCCACGAGTTCGCCGACCTGGACCGGCTTCAGGAAGGTCGTCGCCAGCTGGACGGTGACATGGCGCCGGCCGACGGTCTCGGTGACGAAGGTGCCAATCACCTCGTCGATCAGGGCCGTCATCGCCCCGCCATGCATCAGGCCGGCCTCGTTGCGATGCCCGTCATCGACGCGCAGCGCATAGAGCCAGCGGTCGCCCGCCCAACGCCGCTGGAGTGGTCCGAAGCGGTCCGTGAACCCGTTCGGCGAGGGCGCCACGTGCCACTCGTCAGCGGTCTCCGACATCGCCGGTGCTCTCCTCTGCACGCATCCATCTTCGACGGACGCTGCGAGCAGGGTGTCGGCGGCGTCAAGCGTGGTCACGCGCAGCCGCGGCCATACATTGACAGCGGCGAGACCCGAATTGGATAGTTTGCGCCTGCGTCGACAGGCATTCGACATCACGCCGCGGGACCGCCGACGCGCGCCGCACCATGCGGCGGGAAGAGCGCGCCATGCCAGACTTCATCCTCAGCGAGACGCGCTTCGCAGTCGCCGCCATCGCGCTGAACCGGCTGGAGGTGCTGAACGCCTGGCATGCCCCGATGCGCGACGCGCGGGTCGCGGCGCTTGACGCGGCCGAAGCGGACGAGGCGATCTGCGCCATCGTCATCACCGGCGCCGGCGAGCGCGCCTTCGTTGCCGGCCAGGACCTGACCGAGACGAAGGCCTTCGATCCCGATCGCGCCGAGTTCTGGATCGCGGCGTGGGAGCGGCGTTATGACCGCATCCGGTCGCTTTCCAAGCCTCTACGGACGCGGCGGAAGCCTAGCGCATCGGGCTGATCACCCGCATCGTGCCGAAGGAGCAGGTCATGCCCGCCGCGCTGGTGCTGGCGCAGGAGCTCGCTGCCAGGCCGCCAGTCGCCGTGCGGCTCAACAAGGCGCGGTTCCGCGAGGTGACGCAAGCAGGGTTCCGCGATTGCCTCGCGGCCGGCTTCCGCAGCCAGCGGGAAAGCTATGCAACCGGCGAGCACGCTCGGATGATGGAGCAGTTCCTCGCAGCGCGTACGGCGCGCAAGCCAGGCGACTGAAGGCTCGCCCGTGCGGGTCGCCGTGATCCGCGCCGATGGCGGCAGATCGGGCGGTGCGTTCGCGGGAGCGCGACCCCGTCACGCGTTCGGGCATCATGACGGTGCGAGCGGCCATGCCGGTTCGACAGCGACGTCGTCGGGGTGACGCGGCGGCGCATGGCAGCGGGTGCGCGGAGGGCAGCGACAGGCGCCTCCGAACCGCCGAACTGCTGGCGTCCAACGCCGAAAGTTGCGCCATACCGTTCTGGGTCCGCCAGATGGCCCAGCAGTTCGGGATCGTTCTGACCCCTCATGTCCTCGCAGGGTGCGATGATCCGCCGTGGACTATCGTGGCTTCGGAGCAGAGCTGATCCGCAGCAGGGCGCCGGGGCGACGCTCCGACGGAGGGCGCGCGCTATCCGCGCCGGTGCTCCAGGAAGAACCGCAGC
Source organism: Falsiroseomonas oryzae (assembly GCF_027856955.1). Lineage (GTDB taxonomy): Bacteria > Pseudomonadota > Alphaproteobacteria > Acetobacterales > Acetobacteraceae > Falsiroseomonas > Falsiroseomonas oryzae. Next base: position 22,684 of record NZ_JAPSMD010000007.1, read on the forward strand.
ATGGCGCGGGACGCGTCGGGCCCGCGCGGGTCGGTGTAGGACCCGCTCGCGCTGCCGCCCGACCAGGCATGGCCTCCGCCATGGACGAGCCATTGCTCGAGCAGAACGCGTCCCTCATTATCCTTGTGCAGCGTGCGGCTCCAGGCGTGGCCGCCCGGCTCCTGGCCGCGCTGCTGCTCGCTCTTCAGGCTGCCTGCGCCCGACTGGGCGATGACCTGGTCGCCGTTGACCGGATGCACGGTGGTGTCGCGGTCGGCATGGAAGACGATCGTCGGCACGATCCGCCCGTCGCGCAAGCCAGGGGCCGGACCGCCCTGGCGCATCGCAGCGAAGGCCGAGGGCATATCGCGCGCCACGCCACAGGCCAGGCCCGAATGGACGCCGACCGCCGCGTAGAGCTCCGGATAGGCCATCCCCATGATCGCTGCCTTCGCGCCGCCCGCCGACAGCCCGGCGACATAGACGCGCCGCGGATCCGCGCCATGCGCCCGGATGACCTGCCGCGTGATGCCCGCGATCAATGAGGGCTCGCCCGCATCGCGCTGCTGGTCGGTCGGGTTGAACCAGTTCCAGCACCGCTGCGCGTTGGCCGATTGCGACTGTGCAGGATAGGCGACCAGCAGCCCATGCTCCTCGGCCAGCGCGTTCATCCGCGTGCCTGCGGCGAAGTCGTCCGGCGACTGCGTGCAGCCATGCAGCATCACGACCAGCGGTGGCGCCGCACCGGCGGCCAGGCGCGCCGGGATGTAGAGCTTGTAGCTGCGGCGCCCTGCCTCGCCGGCGAAGCTTTCCGGCACGAAGCGCGCACCTTCCGGCAGAGGCTCCGGTGCGGATGCCGGATCGTGGCGCGTCCTGCCGCCCGGCGCGGGCCGCGCCGTCTTCTTACCCAGGCGGCCCACCAGGCTGCGCAGCCGCTCCTTCACGCTTTCCCTCGGCGTGGCCGTGGTGCCCGCCTCCTCCGGCGCGGCGCGGGACGCCACCGGCGCGCCTGTCGCTGGATCAACATCAATGACCCGCCGACCGGGCGCCGCTGCATGCGTTGCTTCGGGCGGCGGCGGCGCAGACCTGCCCTGGAGCGCACGCTGGAGCAGGGCCGTCGCCTCCGCCAGCCGGCCCTCCCGGGTGAGGCGCGTGGCCTCCGTCATGGCAGCGGCGGAAAACGGCTTCATGGAGTGGCCTTTCAATGCAGGAACAGGTCGTGAAGCGCTCGGCAGACCGGGCGGCCGCGCGGACGGAGAGGAAATCGGATCGGCTGGGATTCGTCGTCGCCCCAGGCGGGAGGGCGGCTGTGCAGGGTGCAGTCTGTCAGCGCGTGCGGTCAGCGAGGGCGGCCTTCACTGCGGCACTCGCCTGGAGTGCCCCAAGCACTGTGATCGAGGCGATCGTCGCCCGGGCGAGCTCGGGCGCGACATCCGAGGCGATGCTCGCGAGGCCGAGCACCCTAATGTCGAGCATCCTTCCGCTTGCACGCACGGCCTCGAGATCCCCGCGGCTGTAGTGCCGCAGGCCGACATCGAGGCTCTTGCGCGTCATGGATTGCCGCGCCGCGTCGGCGTGGCGCTCGACCTGGTTGCGGATGGCCGTCCGGATGAAGTCCGTCCGGTTCCCGTAGAAGCCCTCCTGCACCAGCAGGTCGATGTGGCCAAGGTCCACGTAGCCCAGGTTGATGGTGATCTTTTCGCTGTCCCCGCCCTTCGGCCGGAGTTCGTGCACACTCGCGGCCATCCTGCAAACTCCAATACCATCCGCCTGGATGGCATATGGATGGCACAGCGACCCCGGAAAGGATGCCGACAGCTTCGTGATCGGATTCTGGCCAGCGCTGCTCGTGCATTTGCCGCGCGGCGCCGGAAGCCTACCAGCGTGCTCCGTCACGCCACGCCGCGTCCTGACCGCCAGCCGGATCCTGCGTGGTGCACGCCGTGTCGCATAGGGACGACGAGCCCAGCAGGCGGATCACGTCGGCCGCCAGGATGATGGAGGGGATCGGCTCCGCCTCCCTGTCCTGCTGATGCCTGCTGACGACGCGCGCCTTGGCGACCAGGCCCTGAATGGTCGTCGGTGTCGTGGCCAGGATCGCGTCCAGCATCGCCCGATAGTCTTGCGCCCCACGGCTCAGCTCCAGGTAGCCGGCATCTACGTCCCTGGACCAGTCAAGCCCGTCGAGGCGGTCACCCTCCCTCGTGCGCGCGTCAGCGCATCTGAAGAACTCGGCGCAAAGCCTGATCAGGTGCCCATCCGCACCTTCCCGGGACGCCCCCCGCAAGCGCTCCGCCCCGGAGGTCCTGTCACTCTCCGCAACCATCACGCGATCTTCCCCAAAATCGCAGGGCTGACCGTGCGGCAACGTCGAAGCGGCGGTCAAGTCCAGGCGCGGTCAGCACGGTTGCCGATCTGCCAAGGATGGAGCGCAGCCCGCCTAGACGCCCTGAGGAACGGCGGAAAAGGCGGTGGCCAACCGCCAGCAGCAGGAGGACGAGAGCGGTGACGGCGCCTGCCGCCCAGGATGCCTCGCTCTCGCTTGGCCCAGAACCGCCACGGTTTCAGGCCGCCGGACAGTCGAGCGCGCTCGGTGCACGCGATGGTGCTCCGGCGCACGCTGTTAATGCCGTCGGTGCATCACGATGTCCTGCAGACAGGAGCATGCGGTGCACCTCGCCCCACAAACGCCGCGGTCACGCGCTGAGCCGCGATCCTCGCGGCTGAATGATCGTGGAACACTCGTCTTATCAAGCCCAACAACGCTGACGGGATTGCCGACCGCTGCCGCCGAGGAGCGGAGCGACGACGAGGGCATGCCTGAGCACACGGCCAAGCACGTGACTCGGTCCGATTAGCCGCGGATCGCCAGGCGCGAGTGAGCCCGCGCCGGTCCGGTACGCGGGCCGGTGGACAGCCGACCATACCGCCCCCCTCTTGAGACAGGAGACAGCGATGGCCAAGGGCCAGAAGCGGAAGAACCGAGAGGCGAAGAAGCCAAAGCAACCGAAGGCCAAGCCCGTCGCAGTCGTATCACCGTTCGCGGCGGCTCGGATGCAGGCTGCGCCTGGACCTCCGAAGAAGGGATAGCCGCACCCGCACGGGTTGGATCGTCGGCTCTGGGAGAGCGCAGAACTGAACCAACTGCCGCATCAACCCTGTCCCCGCGACGCGAACGCAGACGGGCGCCCCCCCGCCCCGCCAGCGAGGTCATGGAGCGCATGGCGGTTCGATGACGCCCGAAGGCCGGTCACGCTGCCTCCGCATGGAGATGACAATGCAGATCCACACAAGACGTCCATATCTGACGCACTTCAACGACTTTGTGTCGGGGAATCGCTTCCGCCTGGTCATGGCTCTATGCCTCTTGGCACTCGCGATCATGCTGGGAGTGATCCACGTCACAATCGGCCTCGGCCCGATCTAGGCTGCGCGAACTGCGTTGTAGGAGTTCGTCGAGGGCACAGGCCACCTCCGGCACTGACCCCATGTTCCCTTGGGGAGCGGGATGAAGGGCGTGCTGGAGTGGTGTGGTCCAACGGGTGCGATAGCGTCGTGCGGACAACGAACGACCGGTCGGCTAGAGGTGATGGAGGTCCAGGAGTCCAGCGGACAGCGCGATCCAACCGACAGCGAGAGGAACGCAGTCGATGGGGACCAATGATGCGCGCAGCCTTCAGGGCGGGCGATGGGTGGAGCCCGCATCCGCAGGACCACGGCCGCTATTCTCGCTCACCCTCGACGACCTGCAAGCAGAGCGGGTCGACCGGGATCGGCGCAGCGAGCCCGCCGCAGGCAGTCGCGCTGCTGGTGGCTGAGCTGCTTGGCGTGGCCCTGGTGTTCAACACCGGCTCGTCGCCTATGGCGCGCGCCATGCGCAAGCTCCCCCTCGATGGAATCCTTTATGCCCGGGTGATCGGCGCTCCTATTGCGCACACGACGCAGCAGCTGGCTGCGATGAGGGCGTCCCCGGACACGCCAACTCGTGCGACGCGGCACCGCCGCGCTCGCACTATGCTTCGTCGCTGCCGCTGACCGACGGCGACCAGTTTCGCTGCCGTCTTTCGAGGCGCGCCTCGGTAGTCTCTCCCTCGAAGTCGGTCGCCGCCTCGATCAGATCAGACCGCTCGACGCCGTCGAACGTGCTCGCGTTGACCACCGCGTAGCGGCTGCCGTCGATGCTGCAGATGACCGCCGGCATGGCGACGCAGCCGAGGCAGACGTGGAAGTCGGCGGTCCTTGTGCCGAAGCGGTAGCGCAGCAGGCGGACTTCGTCCGCGACCTCGATCGCCACCGGGCCTTCTGGGTGAGAGGTCCAGATTGCACCGTGCTTCCTGCACATGGTGCAGCCGCAGGCGCGGACCGGGATGGCCCCGGGTGAGCCCGGCCAGTCGACTGTGAAGCAGAGATTTCCGCAGGGGCAGCTGCCCTGGATCCGTCGCGTCGGTCGGGCGTCCGGCATGCTCGTCGTCCTCCCTCAATGGCCGGGCTTCGCGGTGCGCAATGTTGCTGTCCCCCGCCGCCCTTGAACTGTCCAGCGACGCGGCTGCCCGCCGCCAACGGCGTGCCCACGAGGCGATGGTCAGCCCTTGCCGGCGCCGGGCGACGATCTGTCCCGAATGGGCGAGGTGCATGGAGCCGACCATCCTCGCCTGGGCACTTGCGCAGCCCAGTGGCAGCCGCGCCGCTGCGCTTGCTGCGGCCTATACCGGCGGCGTCACGCGCGTGACCTTCGACGGGCGCACCGTGGCATACCGCGGCCTGCATGAGCTGGGCCGTGCGCTGGCCGTGCTACGCGGTGCGGAGACTGCGGCCGCGCGCGCCGTCAGTCCGTCACGCTGGCCAGCTTCTCGCGGGAGAGAAGCGGGTGACCCGACGCCTTCGCGATGCCTGGCAGGTGCTGCGCGACTATGACGCGGCGCAGGACGGCGGTGCCTCCGCACGGGCGCCGTCCGGCGGCAGTGCGGAGGCCGAGGTCGGCATGGCGGCGGCGACAGTCGCGCGCCGCGCCCGCGACGCGGTTCGGACCGATTCTAACGCCAGCCGCATCGTCGATCTCTTGACCGGCAACGCGGTGGGCGCCGGCTTCACGAAGCGCTGGCCGGGCCAGCGCCATGCCGATGCTTGGCGGCGCTGGGCCGAGAGTCCGGCCTGCGGCGCCGAGGGTCGGCTCGGCCTCGACGTGCTGCACTCCCACCGCAGACACCGTCCCTGCCACCTGCGGGACTTCTCCCGGCGCGTGCGGCGCGGCTGGCCCGCCGCCCGGCGCCGTGCGGTCGAGATGTCCGAGCCAGGGATGATCCTGTATCGCCGCGACATTGGCAGCGTGCAGGTGGTGAACCAGCCTTCGCCGAGCAATCTGCTGCGCGAACGTCGCTATCGTCGAGAGAGACAGCACCGCTTGCGTTGCCGCCAGCGATGCTCGCGCTCATACTGCTGCTGCTTGCACACTGCCGGTGGCGCGCGAACTCGACGCTTCGGCCGGGCCGCCGCCGAGCCACCGGGTCAGGCGTCAGCAGGCGGCCGGACGCCGCGACGATTCTCCCAGACATCGGGCTGAACCAGATGTGGCGGCCGGCGTCCTGCCAGCACATCCAGGATCTGCTCCGCGCATTGCAGCGCCGTCTCGCGCATCGCCTCCTCCGTCACGCCGCCGATATGCGGGGCCAGGACGGAGTTGGGGGCGTTGATCAGTGGCTCATTGGCCGGCGCGGGCTCCACCTTGAACACGTCCTGCGCGGCGCCGGCGATGGTGCCCCGGTGCAGCGCCTCGGCCAGCGCCTCGGTGTCCACCAGCTCGCCGCGCGCCGTGTTCACCAGGAAGGCCGTCGGCTTCATACGCGACAGCGCCGTGCCGTCGATCATGTTCCGCGTATCCGGCCGCAGCGGCCGATGCAGGGAGACGACGTCCGCCTCCGCCAACAGCGCATCCAGCGTCTGCGCACGTTCGGCCCCCGCCTCGGCCAGCGCGGCATCCGGCGTGCCGGGCGAGAAGACCAGAAGGCGCATGCCGAAGCCGTGCCGCGCGATCGCCCCCGTCATCCGGCCGATGGTGCCGAAGCCCGCCAGGCCCATGACCTTGCCGTGCAGCTCCGTCATCCGCGCGTCGTAGCGCAGCGACCAGTCGCAGCCGCGCACCGCGGCGTCGGCCGGGATCACCTTGCGGGCCAGGGCGAGCGTCAGGGCGATGGCGTGCTCCGCCACGCTGCGCGCATTGGCGGTGGGGGTGAAGACGGTCGGGATGCCCAGCGCGGCGGCGTGCTTCAGGTCGATCTTGTTGGTGCCCACGCCGTGGTTCGCGATGACCTGCAGCGACGGCGTCGCATCCATCGCCGCCGCGTCCAGCCCGGCATTGCGGGTGATGACCGCGACGCAGCCCGGCATCTCCCGCGCCACGGTCGCCATGTCGTGCGCGCTTGCGATGCGCGGGGTCACGCCGCCCTCGCGCAGCCTGTCGAGGCCGGCGGGATGGATGGGCTGGACGATGAAGCATTCGGGCATCAGTGTGCGGGTCCCATGCAGGTGAACGGTCTGAAGTCACGCCTCGCGGCCGGCGATACGGCGCTGGTCGCGACCTTGCAACTGGCCCGCAGCGGCGACTCCGCCCGGGTCTTCGCGCGGGCGGGGTACGACGCGCTGGTGCTCGATGCCGAGCACAACCTCATCGGACCGGATGCGATGGGCGAGATCCTGCTCGCCGCGCTGGATGCCGGGATTGCGCCGCTGGTGCGGCTGCCGGATGCCGCACCTGGTCCCATCGGCCAGGCGCTCTCGGCCGGCGCGCTCGGCGTGGTGATTCCGCGCGTGGAGACGGCGGACCTTGCCGAGGCCGTGGCGCGTGCCGCCGCCTTCGCGCCCCGGGGCCGCCGCCCCCTGCCGCCGGTCTTCCCGCATTTCCGCCGCGTCCCGACCGCGCAGGCCGAGGCCGTCGCTTCGCTGGCGGCAGAGACGCTGGTCGTCGTCATCATCGAGACGCGGCAGGCCGTCGCGAACGCCGCCGCGATCGCCGCGGTGGAGGGCGTGGACGTGCTGTTCCTCGGCGCGTCCGACCTCAGCGCCGATCTCGGCCGGCCGGGCGCCAAGGACGACCCGGCGCTGTGGGACGCTGCAGCGGCCGTCGCCGCAGCCTGCCGCGCGGCCGGCAAGGTGCCCGGCATGGGCGGCATCGTGGAGGACGCCCATTTCGCGCGTGCCAGGGCGCTCGGCATGCGGTGGATCTCGGCGGCGCATGACGCGACGCTGCTGCAGGCGGCGGCGACGGAGCGGGCGAAGCGGTTGCGGGCGCTGTAGCCGCGCCGTCGGCAGTCCGACCCGCCCGGCCTCCACCCCGACCCTCCCCCGCAGGCGGGGGAAGGAGAGGCGGGGTTCAGCCTCAGGCCGCCTTCGCCGTGGCCGGCAGCGCGAAGCTGTCCATGGTAATGGGCGACAGGCACTCGCTCAGCAGTCGGCCATGCCCTTCGATCCGGTCGGGCAGGCCGAGCAGCCGCAGGCAGGCCCAGAAGCAGGCCTGGTTGCTGGTGACCACCGGCTTGCCCGTGTCCGCCTCGATCTGCGCGATGACGTCGATGGTCGCGAGGTTGGTGCAGGAGACGAAGATCGTGTCCGCCTCCGGCCGGTTGCAGGCCATGGCCATGCGGTAGATGTGCTCGGGCGGCACACGGCCGATGCCACGCCGCTCCTCCTGCGTCTCGCCCAGCCGCAGCCCGTGCAGGGACGCGACCTGGAAGCCGTAGTCCTGCAGGAAGCGCCGCTCGCTCTCGTTCACGAAGTCCACATAGGGCGTCGCGACCGCCACGCATTTGCTGCCCAGCGCGCGCAGCGCGGCCACGACCGCGCCGGCCGTGGCGACCGCCGGCACCTTGGTGCGCTGCTGCAGGTCCTGCACGATGTCCTGCAGCGAGCAGACGATGGAGCCGGAGGTGCAGCCATAGGCGACGACGTCCACCTCGGCCGTCGCCAGGTCGTCGGCGGCGACCTTCACCGCCTCCGCCATCCTGAAGTAGCTCTCCTCGGTCGCCTTGCCGAGCAGCGTGGCGCGGCCGGTGTGGATGGTCACGCCCTTCGGCGCCAGGCGCCAGAATTCCGGCTCGTTGATCGTGTTGGTGGAGGGCACGATCAGCCCGATCTTCGCCCGCCAGCCATAGGGGCGGTAGTCGGCGACGGCTTTCATCGCTTGCGTCTCCTCTCTGGGTTCAGGCGCGCTGCGCGAGCTTCTTCAGCCCGGACGCCGCGCCGCTGAAGGTGTTGAACAGCACGGCGGCGTCGTTGGCGAAGGGCATCCAGCGGATGCCGCGCGCCAGCCACTTCTCCGCCGACTGCATGTCCTGGCAGGAGAACCCCCAGGGGATCCCCTTCTCGGTGCAGACGGCGATCACCCGCTCGGTCGCCGCCTGCATCTTCGGGTCGGCCAGCAGCCCCGGCACGCCGAGGTCCTGGCTGAGGTCGTCCGGCCCGATCATCACCGCGTCCAGCCCGTCCACCGCGCAGATCTCCGGCAGCGCGTCCAGGCCGCGCTGGGTCTCGATCATCGCCACGGTGACGCTGCCCGCGTTGATCCGCGCGATCTGCTCCGCCGGGTCGGGCAGCCGGAGGTAGTCGGTGTGCGGGCCGCGCAGATTGAGGATGCGCTCGCCGCGCGGATGGTACTTGGTGGCGACGATCACCCGCTCCAGCACCTCCGGCCCCGTCACGTTCGGCAGCAGCAGCCCCTGCGCGCCGGCATCCAGCGCGCGGGTGAGATCGTGCGGCGAAAGCACGCCGGGCGGGCGCACGATCGGCGCGATCCCGGCCTCCCGCGCCATCAGCGCCAGTGTCGAGACGTCGCGGATGGTGAAGTCGGTGTGCTCCATCTCAAGGATCACGAAATCGAGGCCGCAGGCGGCCAGCAGCTTCATGAAGCGCGGGTGGTTGACCAGCGTGCACCACGTGCCGAAGGCGGGCTTGCCCTCGGCCCAGAGCGCCTTCAGCGGATTGGGGCGCATCGGCTCAGCCGCCGAGCTGCACGCGGGCGAAGCGTGTCGCCGCGTCCACGCCGAAGGCCAGCGCGTTCTCCCACACCACCCGGCCCTTGTCGGCCGTTGCCGCCGTCGGGTCGCCCTGGATGCCGGAGGGCGAGTAGTCGGAGATGTCCGAGAACAGCATGATCGACGACTTGCCGATGCCGACCTTGCCTGAGGACATGGTGCGCATCCCCTCGGTGAAGTCCTTCAGCGGGCCGGGTGCCTTCGCGCGGTCCATGAAGACCAGTTCCGGCGAGATGTGCAGCGCGACGGAGGTCACCATCTCCCCGCCATGGCCGGTCGGCGCCTGCTTCGCGGTCCACTCCACGCCGCCGACGTCGCGCATGACGGAGAAGATGTCGATGACCGCGCCGGCCGCGCCGTGCTCGGTGCGCAGGAAGCGGCAGACGCTCTCGAGCGGCCCGAGGCTGCCGGCATGGATGTTGACGAAGAAGAAGTGCCTGAAGCCCTGCCCGGCCAGTCCGTCGCAGACCTGCGCGATGTAGTCCTCGATGGTCGCCATCTCGGCCGAGCAGGTGCCGGGATAGTCGAGGAACATGTGCGAGTAGTTGAACGGGATGATCGGCGTCACGGCGAAGCCCGCGCGCTTGCCGAGCTCGGTCGCGTACTGCTCGCACATGCGCAGCTCCGTGCCCATGGCGAGGTGCGGCCCGTAGCATTCCTGCGCGCCGACCGGCACCAGGATGGTGTCCTTCTCCTTCAGATAGGCGGCGACGTCGGCATAGGGGACTTGGTCGATACGCATGGTCTGTGTCTCACTGGTTCCAGGGCCGGACGCGCCAGAGCGCCCGGTGGGTCGCATCCGCCTCGCGCAGGAAGGCAACGTAGTCGGCGGAGTTGAGGTAGCGCAGCGGCTGGAAGGCGCGTTCGCTGGTGGTGCGGAACTCGGGGTTGGCGACCACGCGCTCCACCGCGGCGGACAGCCGCGCGACGACCTCGGCCGGCAGGTTGCGCGGCCCGCCGACGCCGCGCAGGCTGCCGCCGCGCAGGTCGTAGCCGGCCTCCTTCAGCGTCGGGACATCGGGCGCCATCGGGTGGCGCTCCGCCGACATCACGCCGAGCGTGCGCCAGGGCTGTTGCCGCGCGAAGGTCAGCGCCTCGCCGAGATTGGCCGTGCTCACCGCGATCTCGCGGCGCAGCAGCGCGACGGCCGAGGGCGCGGCGCCGGCATAGACCACCGGCTCGAAGCGCACGCCCGCCGCCTCCTCAAGCAGCAGCATGGAGATGTGGCCGGCGGAGCCGACGCCCTGTGTGCCGACGGTGACGCGCCCCGGCTCGCGCCGCGCCGCCGCGACCAGGTCGGCGATGGACCGGATCGGGCTGTCGGGGTGGACCGAGAAGGTGCCAGGATCCTCCACCACGCCGGCGATGAAGGTGAAGCTGTCCATCGTCCAGCCCGGGTTGCGCTCAATCGGGATGGTGACGATGCCGGGCGTGTTGATGATGCCGAGTGTGTAGCCGTCCGGCGCGCTGCCGGCGACGGCGGCAAGGCCGATCGCGCCGCCAGCGCCAGCGCGGTTCTGCACGACGAAGGGCTGGCCCAGCTCGCGTTCCAGATACTGCGCCATGACGCGGGCGGAGATGTCGGTCCCGCCGCCGGCGGCGAAGGGCACGATCAGCGTGACGGGCCGTTCCGGCCAGGCGGCGCGGGCGAGGCGGGGCGCGGCAAGCGTCGCGAGGGCGGCGCCGAGAAGGGCGCGACGGGTGGCGGTCATCGGTCCGGTCATCCTCAGCGGTTCCACGGCGTGGCGGCCCAGAGCGCACGGAGCTCCGCCTCCATGCCGCGCAGCAGCGCCTCGTATTCGGCGCCCTTGACGTAGCGGATAGCCTGCGTCGCCTGCGCCATGGCGGCGCGATACTCGGGATCGGCCATCACCGCGTCGAGCGCGCGGGTGATCTCCGCGATCGTCTCCGGCGGCGTGCCTCGCGGCGCGCCGAGACCGCGCAGCGATCCGGTCTGCACGGGAATGCCAGCTTCCGCGAAGGTCGGCAGCTCAGGCGCCGCCTCGAGCCGGGCGGGCGCCATCACGCCGAGGATGCGCCATTGCCCGCCGCCCTGGGCGAAGCCGATCGCCTCGCCGAAATTCGCCGTTGCCACCTCGATCTGCCGGCCGAGCAGCGCGTTCGCCACCTGCGCCGAGCCGCCGAAGGGCACATGCGTGCCCTCGACGCCGGCGCTGCGGCCGACGAGCAGCATGGCGATGTGGCCTGCCGAGCCGACGCCGGCGGTGCCGTAGGTGACGCGGCCGGGCTGGCGGCGCATCGCCTCCGTCAGCTCCGCGATGCTGCGGATGGGGTTGGAGGCGTGGACCGAGAGCGTGCCGGGATCGTCCACCAGGTTCGCGATCAGCGCGAAGCTGTCGAGGCGGAAGCGCGCCTGGCGCTCGATCGGGATGGTCAGCACGTTCGGCGTGTTCAGGATGACCAGCGTATGGCCGTCCGGCGGGGCTTCCGCCACCGCGGCCATGCCGATCTCGCCGCCCGCGCCGGCGCGGTTCTGCACCACGACAGGGCGACCACTGGTGTGGCGCTCGAGAAAACGGCCGAGCAGGCGCGCGGTGACATCGGTGCCGCCACCCGCGGCGAAGGGCACCACGATCTGCACGGGGCGTTCGGGCCAGGCCGCACGGGCCGTCGCCGCGGGAAGCAGCACGAGGGAAGCGATGGCGGCCAGCGCCGCGAGGCAGGATCGTCGCATGAAGGCGTTCCTCGTCCCTGGTGTCCGGCCGTGCTGCCGAGCGTTCCCTGCCGCATCCGCTCTGCCGGCGGGTGGGACAGCACCGGCCCCGCGTCCCGCTAGGGCGGGTCTGCGGAATTCCAGTGCCGCGGCGGCATGTCTGTGGCATACCACCGGCACGCCGACTCTGTCCATCCAATCTCCCGACCAGGGGCCCAGGCCGATCCCGCCCACCACGCCCGCCCTCGACGACACCGCATCCGGCCCGAAGGGCTTGGCCGAGACGGTCCACGCCCAGCTCCTCGAGATGCTGGAGAGCCGGCGGCTGCCCGCCGACGCCACGATCGCGGAGCGGCGGCTCGCGCTCGAACTCGGCGTCTCGCGCACGCCGCTGCGCGAGGCGCTGCGCCGGCTGGAGGGCGAAGGCTGGCTCGGCCGCCGCAGCGACGGCACGCTCGCGGTGCGGCGCCTGGACGTCGAGGAGATGCTGGAGGTGCTGCAGGTGCGCCGCCTGCTGGAGCCGGAGGCGGCGGCCGCCGCCGCCGGCCGCGTGCCGGCGACGGTGCTGGATGCGCTGTGCGATCGCGTGAAGCGGCTGCTCGCTTCGGGCGATCCGCTAAGCCCGGAACGCGCCGCGATCGACCAGGCGCTGCACCGCGCCATCGGCGAGGCGTGCGGCAACCGCGTGCTCGCCGCCGCCATCGCGGAGCTGCGCCGGCGCAGCGTTCTGTTCGCCACGCGCCGCCTGCCGGAGCGGCTGGAACCGGTATGCGCCGAGCACCTGGCGATCCTGGATGCGCTCGGTGCGGACCAGGCCGGCGCGGCGCGCGCGGCAATGGCCGCGCATCTGGAGAACACGCGCGCCGGCATCCTGCGCCGGCTCGGCGGCGGTTAGGGCGGGGGAAGACATGCTCCAGGACAAGCTGGTCGTCGCGCTGGGCGCGGCGCTCTACGAGGTGGAGCGTCCTTGGGGGGTGGACGGCGCCGCCTTCCGCGGCGGCCGCGTGACCGACGTCGCGGTGGACGACGCCGATCGCGTGCATGTGCTGGTGCGCTACGACCGCTACGTCGATCCGCCGGGCCTGCCGGTGTTGGTGGTGCTGTCGCCGGCGGGCGAGGTGCTACGCAGCCTGGTCGTGCCGGAGGTGAGCGATGGGCACGGCGTGACCATCGGTCCCCGCGGCGAGATCCTGCTGGCCGACCGCGACCGCCACGAGATCCGCGTGCTGGATGCGGAAGGACGCACGCGGCTGGTGCTGGGCGAGCGCAACCGGCCGGGCCGCCCGTTCAGCCACCCGACCAATGCGGCGATCCACCCCTCCGGCGACATCTTCGTCACCGACGGCTACGGACATTCCCAGGTCCATCGTTTCGCCGCGGATGGCACGCATCTGCGCAGCTGGGGCACGCCCGGCGCCAGTCCGGGCGAGTTCACCACGCCGCACGACCTCGCCTTTGGTCTGTCGGGCGAGGTCATCGTCTGTGACCGCGAGAACAACCGCATCCAGGCCTTCGACACCGAAGGCCGCTTTCTGTGGCAGGTCGCCGACCTGTTCCATCCCATGGGCATCGTGGTGGAGCCGGATGGCTGCATCCTGGTCAGCGACCAGATCCCGCGCCTCTCGCGCATCGCGCCGGATGGCCGCCTGGTCGGGCGCTGCCGCGCGGTGCTGAATGCGGGCCACGGCCTGGCACGCGACGCGGCGGGGCGCATCTACCTGGCCGAGATCCGCGACAACCGCGTCACCCGCCTGGTCCCGAAGGGCTGAGCCGCGCCATGCACGACCTGGTGATCCGCAACGGCACGGTGGTGACGGCCGCCGACATCTTTGCCGCCGACATCGGCGTGGATGGCGGGATCGTCACCGCGCTCGCCCCACGCCTGTCGGGCCGGACCGAGATCGAGGCCCGCGGGAGGCTCGTCATTCCCGGTGGCGTGGACAGCCATTGCCATGCCGAGCAGCGGATGAGCGGGGGCGTTGTAAACGCCGACGACCTCTTCACCGCTACGCGCTCCGCGGCCTGCGGCGGCACCACCACCGTCATCTGCTTCGCGCTGCAGCCGCGGGAGGGGCGCTTCGCCGACATCGTGCCGGAATACGCGCAGCGCGCGACGCGCTGCGCGGTGGACTACGCCTTCCACCTGTGGCTGCGGAACCCGAGCGAGCAGGTGCTGGCCGAGGAGCTGCCGGCCCTGATCGCGGCAGGTCATCGCTCCGTCAAGGTGTTCATGACGGGCAAGGCGAACTGGCTCGACGACCTGGCGCTGCTGCGGGTCCTCGCGGTCGCACGCGAGCATGGCGCGCTGGTGACGGTGCATGCCGAGAACTGGGGCATCCACCAGTTCATGGCGGAGCGCCTTGCCGCCGGCGGCTTCCGCCACCCGAAGTTCCATGCCGTGCTGAAGCCCGCGATCGGCGAGCGCGAGGCAGTGCACCGCATCGCGTCCTTTGCCGAGCTGCTCGACACGCCCATCCAGGTCTTCCACGTCAGCGCGCCCGAGGCGGCGGCGGAGATCGAGGCCGCGCAGCGCCGTGGCGCGCGGGTGCACGGCGAGACCTGCGTGCAGTATCTCGCGCTGTCCGCCGCCGACCTGAACCGGCCGGGCTTCGAGGCGGCGAAATGGGTCTTCGGCCCCGCCCCGCGCGGCAGCGCGGATCGCCACGCGCTGTGGGACTACCTGAAGCGCGGCGTGCTGGACGTCGTCACCTCCGACCATGCGCCCGTCAACTTTGACGCGGCCGACGGCAAGAAGCGCTGGGGCGAGGATGCGCCCCTGGACCAGATCCCGAACGGCATCCCGGGCGTCGAGACGCGGCTGTCGATCCTGTGGTCGGAGGGCGTCGCGCCGGGGCGCATCACGCCATGCGAGTTCGTGGCGCTCTCCTCCACCAACGCCGCGCGCACCTTCGGGCTCTATCCGCGCAAGGGCACCATCGCGATCGGCTCGGATGCCGACCTCGTCGTCTGGGATCCGGGACGCACCGATCGCGTGACCAATGCAGCGCTGCACCACGCCGTGGACTACACCCCCTATGAGGGCATGGTGCTGACCGGCTGGGCGGAGACGACGCTGCTGCGTGGCGAGGTCGTGCACCACAAGGGCCGCTATCTCGGCCGCGAAGGGCAAGGGCAGTGGCTGCCCCGCGCGGCGTATGACTGGCTGCGGCCGGCCGGCCGCTTTCCCTCGGGCTACGATCCCTTCGGCCAGCGCGTCACGCATCCCGACCTGCAGTGACGCCGCATCCCGCAGCACGCCCCGCCTTGGCGCTCGGCCATCCGCCCCTCCCCCCGGCAACCTTCGCCGCCCGCCGCGCAGCGGCACTCGCCCATCTACGCAGTCACGGGATCGACGCGCTCGTGGTCGCCAGCCACGGCCTCGGTCTCGGCGCCGACACGACGGCGCTCGGCTATGCGCGCTATCTCTGCGACTGGGATGGCGGGCCGACGCCCTCGCTGCTGCTGGCCGCGCCGAACGCCGCGCCAGTGCTGCTCGTCGCCTACCACACGCTGATGCGCAAGGCGCAGCAGATGACGGACATCGCCGACATTCGCGCCGTGGGCCCCGCGCGCTACGGCGCGCTGGCCGCCGGCTGGCTCGCCGGGCGCGGGGCGAAGCGCATCGGCATCGTCGGCCGCGCCGAGATGCCGCTCGGCGTCTGGATGCCGCTCGCCGAAGGGCTGCCCGGCGCCGGTTGGGTGGATGTCGAGGGCCTGCTCGACGGGTTCCGCGTCGCGAAGGATGCCGAGCAGCTCGCCATCCATCGCGCCGGGGCGGCGATCTGCGACGCGATGTTCGCCGAGCTGGCCCGCCACGCCCGCGCCGGCGTGCCAATGTTCGTGCTGAAGGCGCGCATGGAGCAGGTGGCGCGGGAGGCCGGCTGCGACTTCGTCAACACCTGGATATCGGGCGGGCGGCGTGCCGACTACTGCCGCTACTTCGCCGCCGAATGCGGCCATGTCCCGCGGGAGGGCGACCAGCTTCTGGCGGGCGTCGCGGTCACGCTGCACGGCCACTGGGCCCATGCCGTGCGCAGCGGCCATCTCGGCGAGCCCCCGGCAGCGCAGCGCGCCTTCCACGACCTGGCGCGGGAGATCCACGCCGCAAGCCTCGCCGCGCTGCAGCCCGGCTGCGACCTGTGGGAGGTGCACGACGCCGCGGTCGCGACGCTCGAGCGCGCCTGGCCCGACTGGCGCGCGCGGGGCATGACATTCTCCCGCGCCGGGCACGGCCTCGGCCTTTCCTACTACGACCCCGTCGCGACGACTGCCTTCCCGGTCTCCTATACCGAGCAGGTCCCGCCCCCCGGCGCGCGCCCGCGTATCGAGGCGCGTCCCGGCATGGTGCTGGAGTTGCACCCGATCATGTTCGACCCCGAATTCGGTGGCGCCGCGCTCGGCGACATGGTGCTGGTGACGGAGACGGGCACGGAGTTGCTCACACACGCCCCGCGAGAGCTCGCAATCTACTGACCGAACTCAGACGCCACGTAGGATGCGCGAAGCCGTCACAAAGTCGCGCCAGCAGGCTGCCATCGCCCGAGCGCGCACCAGCGGGGCGAAGCGCGGCCACAGGATCAGAGCCAGCACCAGCACCACCATCCCGAAGCCTGGCCCGACCGCCGCCGCCAGCAGCGGTGCGCTGGGAATGGAGGGGAAAGCGCGGTGAGCTTTCTCTCGTGACATCCGGTGCGGGATCCGGTCAGCCCGGTGCTGCCGGCCCGAGCCACGCAGGAAGGTGCCTGTCAGGGCAGTGCCGCGATCACTGCTGTCGCGGGACATCGAGGCGCCGAGCAAGACTGCCGTTGCGGCGTTGCGCACCGCACAATAGGCTTCTCCACGCGGACAGGCTCGTTCCGCCGGAACCGACAACACGCCGAAGGAGCGCTCAGCCATGCTGTCACGGCGCCTGCTGCTCTCGACTGCCGCGGCCGGCCTCGCCCAGACGGCAACGGGCCAGGAACGGTTTCCGTCGCGCCCGCTGCGGATGATCCTTCCGGTCAGCGTGGGCGGCCTGACGGACGCGGTGGGCCGCATCCTCGCAGAACAGCTCGGAGGCACGCTGGGCCGCGTTGTCGTGCCGGAGAACGTCGTCGGAGCCGGCAGCACGATCGGCGCCCTCGCGCTGCTGCGCGCGCCGGCGGACGGCTACACGCTCATGGTCGCGACCAACAACCATCCGGTCATGCACGAGCTGTATCCCAACTTCCCGCACGACCCGGTGACGGCCTTCGCACCCATCGCGCTCGCCGCGCGGCAGTCCTTCCTGCTCGCCGTCCACACCGACGTGCCGGCACGGGACGTGCCCGAGCTGCTGGCCTGGCTGCGCCGGCAGGGCAGCTCGGTGAACTATGGCGCGGGAACGCCCGGGACGACGAACGCCATGGCCGGCGAGCTGCTCAAGATCGCCATGGGCCTGGACTTCACGATCGTGCCGTATCGCGCTTCCGCGGCGGCCGTGCAGGATCTCGCGGCGGGTCGCCTGCAGATGACGATCGAGACTCCCACCATGCTCCGGCCGCTGGTCGAGGCGGGCCGCGTTCGCGCGCTGGCCGTCAGCGCCGCCGTGCGGTCGCCGGATTGGCCCGACCTGCCGACCCTGCAGGAGGCCGGCGTGCCGGGTTACGAGGTCACTGCCTGGCAGGTCCTCCTCGCCCGTCCGGACATTCCCGCGGAAGCGTTGGCGACCCTGCGGGCGGCGGCCCGAACCGCGCTGGCGGATCCGGTCACGGTGGACCGGCTGCGCCGCATCGGCGTGGAAACCTGGCCGGACACGTCGCCCGAGGCGGCGCTGGCCCATCTGCGGGCAGAGGTGGCGCGCTGGGCACCGGTGGCAGCCAGGATCCGTTGACGGCACAGGCGGCCTGCCACGCCGCCGACGGCCATCGCCTGTCAGAAGCGCGCCGCAAGGGCATCGCCGACGCCCGACACCTCGCGGCCATGCGGACGGGCGAAACTTCCCGCCGTCGCCTTGGCCGGGGCGATCCTGACCATCGCCTCCGCCAGCGGGACGGCGCAGGCAACCCCCTCCAGCACCGGCACCGGGACGCGTGTCTGCAGGAGCGGCGGCAGGCCGGCCATCACGGCACCGATCAGCACCACGGCATCCGCACCGTCGTGCTCGACGAGCGCCAGCGCTGTCGTCGCCAGCCTGTCCAACGCAGCCTCCGGCTCTGCGTAGAGCGCGGCCGGGTCGATCCCGACCGAGCGCACGCCTGCGAGGCGGCTGGAGAGCCCGTAGCCCGCCACCATTTCACGCATGACAATGCCCGTGCGACCGGATGACACGACCAGCCCGAAGCTTCCGCCAACAAGGCAGGCAGCGTGCAACGCGGCCTCCGTGAGGCCGAGCACCGGGCAGGACATCATCTGCTTCACGGCGCGCAGGCCGCTGTCGATCGCGGCCGCGACGATCACCGCATCACAACCCGCCCCCTCCCGCGCTACCAGGTCCAGGCTCGCGTAGTCGCCGATGACCATCTCCATCCGGCTGCCGATGACCTTCGCCCCGAAGCCCGCGGTCACGGGCTTGATCTCGGTTCCCGGTGACGCGGCGGCGCACGCGGCCTTCGCCATCCCGTCGGTGATGCCCGCCGAGGTGTTCGGGTTCGCGAGCAGGATCAGCATGTGCGTGGCCTCCTGACTGAAGTTGAAGTTGGAAGTTGGGGTTGAACCGGTTTCGTGGACACCCCGAGGCTCGATACCCGGCGGCCGAAGGGCTGACTTTTTGGCTTGAGGCGATGCCGTCGGTCGTGATTCATCAGCGTGCATGGCTTCGGGGAGCGGAGCATGCCGGCGCTGATCATCCGGGAGGATGTGCCACCTGCTGAACTGCGGCGGCTGGCGCGAGCCGGGGACGATTCGCGGGTGTCGCGGCGGCTGTTGGCGATCGCAGCGGCACTGGAGGAGATGAGCCGGGAGGCGGCGGCACAGATTGCTGGGATGGACCGGCAGACGCTGCGTGACCGGGTGATCCGCTACAACCGCGGTGGGCCTGCCGCGCTGTCCGATCACCGGGGCGACGGCCGGCCGTGCCGGCTGACGGAGGGCCAGCAGGCGACGTTGAAGGCGATCGTGCTGACCGGGCCCGAATCCCGAGGTTGATGGGGTCTCTACCTGGCGGCTGACCGATCTCTGCCGGATCGTGCGCGAGCGCTTTGGGGTCGGTTGTGACGAGAGCGGGTTGGGCAAGCTGCTGCATCGGCTCGACTTGTCCTGCCAGACGCCGCGGCCACGGCACGCCGAGACGGACCTCGCTGCCCAGGAGCGGTTCAAAAAGGGGCTTCGCCGCTGCCCTCGCGCAGATCACGGCCGACCATCCGGAGGCCGAGCGGATCGAGGTCTGGTTCCAGGACGAGGCCCGCGTAGGCCAGAAGGGGCGCATTGTCCGCCGCTGATTCCAGCGCGGCATGCGGCCGAGGATGCTCAAGGACCAGAGCTACCGATCGGTCTACATCTTAGGTGCCGTCTGTCCCGCCCGCGACACCCGCACCGCCCTGGTATTGACCCACGTCTCGGTCGTGGCGATGAACCTGCTTCTCGAGGAGGTCTCGTCGCAACTGCCGCCCGGCACGCATGCCGCCATGCTGATCGACAACGCCGGCTGGCACACGGCGAACGACCTGTGCGTCCCGCCGAACATCACCCTCGTCCATCTGCCGCCCGATTCGCCCGAGTTGAACGCCATCGAGAAGGTCTGGCTGTATCTGCACGACCGCTACCTGTCGGGGCGGCTGTTCGCCGGCACGCGCGCCATCGTCGATGCCTGCTGCGCCGCCTGCAACAACCTCACCGCCGAGATTGGCCGCATCCGTTCCTGACCGATTCCGATTAGGCCCGACACGTCAATCCATAGTCCGCTGGGTATGGTCCCTACCCGCTAACCGTCCACGGAACCGGAGCAACCTCAGATCCACGGTGGTGTATCGGGAGCGAGTTGGCGACCTGCGCGCCCAACTTGCTGACCGGACGAAAGCAACGACGATTGAAGCCCTCGAGACCATGCGGGCCCTGATGGAGCGCGTCGAGGTGCATCTCCCGTCGGCGCCCGGCGAGGGTCACCGGATCGAGCTGATCGGGCACTTGGCGTCGATGCTGCGGGCGGCCGGTGTCGGCGGCCGCAACAACGCAGCAAGCCCGCTGGCGCCGGCCAGCGGGCTTGATGTGTTCTTTTGTTCGGAAATTTGGAGATGCGGGGACGCGCAACCAACGATGCCAATACATCACGGTGGCCATCTGACCTCGGCGATTAAGCCAATTTGGAGGGTTGGGGCTGAAGGTTCGAATTCCCGCCCCGCCCCTGCAGGAAAGGAAACCGGGAAACGAAAGTCTCTTGCCAGAGGGTGCATCCACGGCAGGGACACTGCCCCCTTCGTCATGGCGGCTATCCGGGGCAACAGCCGCCATCGGTTCGATTGACGTTCGGCCGCACGTTCTAAGCGTCTGCCGGTGCGCAGTGGTCAGTGGCTTCCGCTCGCGGCGGCACGGCCGGTCTGGATTGCCCTCCAGATCCATTCAGGCTTGGCCGGCATGGGAATACTCGTTGCTCCGAATGGCGCCAGTGCATCGGCGATCGCATTCGCCACCGCGGGCAGCGCGCCGACACAGCCGGCTTCCCCCGCTCCCTTCACGCCGAGCGGGTTCGTCGGCGTCGGCACCGGATGGGCATCGACCTCGATATCGCAGATCTGGTCGGCCCGCGGCATGGCGTAGTCCATGAAGGATCCGGTCAGCCGCTGACCGGTCGCCTCGTCGAACCGGATGTCCTCGAGCAGGACCTGGCCGATCCCCTGGGCGACGCCACCATGGATCTGCCCGTGCAACAGCAGCGGGTTGAGCACGGTCCCGACATCGTCTACGACCGTGTAGCGGACCACGCGCGTCTCACCGGTCTCCGGGTCGATCTCCACTTCGCAGACATGGCAGCCATTCGGATAGTTCTCCACCTCGGCGCGATAGACCGAGGTGGCGGCCAGGCCGCCCTCCATCTCGCGCGGAACTTTCCCCGGGTTCATGCTGTCGCGTGCGACGTCCTTGATCGTCAGCGTGCGGTTCGTGCCGGGCGCAGCGAAGACGCCGTCGGTGAAGCTCACCTCCTCCGCCGGGACGCCGAACTGGTGCGCCGCGAGCAGCCGGGCCTTCGCGATCACCTTCTCAAGCGCGCCGTTGAAGGCGGAGCCCGAGAGCGTGGCGGAGCGCGACCCGCCGGTCCCCTGCCCGAAGAAGACCTTGTCGCTGTCGCCCTGCACGTAGTCCACGTCCTCCGGCTCCAGGCCGAGCCGGCTGCAGGCCAGCTGCTTGAAGACAGTCTCGTGCCCCTGGCCATGCGAGATGCTGCCCGAGAGCAGCGTCGCCGCGCCGGAGCGGTCGAAGCGCACCTCGGCGCCCTCGAAGCCGAGCGTGCCGGCCCGTTCGATCGAATAGGAAACTCCCATGCCGCGCAGCCTGCCCCGTCGTTCCGACTCCTCCCGCCGGCTTGCAAAGCCATCCACGCGAGCCAAGTCGAGGCAGGCCTGCAGGACGGCCGGAAAGTCGCCGCTGTCGTAGGTGAAGGTCAGGCCGGTCCGGAACGGCATCGCCTCCGGCGGGATCATGTTCCGTCGGCGCAGCTCCACGCCGTCGATGCCGGTCCGCCGCGCGGCGAGGTCCACCAGGCGCTCGATCACATAGGCCGCTTCCGGCCGGCCGTTCCCGCGGTATGCGCGCACCGGATTCGTGTGCGTGTAGACAGCGGTCACCTCCGCATGGATGGCAGGCGTGCGGTAGACGCCGGCCAGCGTGCCGAGATTGTTCAGGAAGTTCGCCCCGCCCTGCTGCAGGTGCGCGCCGATATTGGCGATGGTGCGTACCCGCATCCCGAGGAAGATGCCGTCCGCGTCCAGCGCCAGCTCGGCTTCGGTGACGTTGTCGCGCGCGTCGGGATCGCCGAGGAACGCCTCGGATCGCGTCTCGACCCACTTCACGGGCCGCCCCGTCAGCTTCGCTGCGAGCAGGACGAGCGGGCTCTCGTTGAAGACGGCCGTCTTCTGGCCGAAGCTGCCGCCTTGGTCGCCGGTAATCACGTGCACGCGGTGCTCCGGTACGCGCATGACCTGCGCCAGCTCGGCCCTGAAGACGTGCACTCCCTGCGTCTGCGCATGGATTGTGTAGCGGCCCGAGCCGGGGTCGAACTGCCCTATGCAGGCCCGCGTCTCCATCGGCGCTGCCGTGACGCGGTTGATCGCGAAGGCGCCACAGACGACATGCGCGGCCCGCGCGAAGGCCGCCTCCACCGCCGCCGCGTCGCCCGCCGCGCGGACGAAGCAGATATTGTCCTCGCAATCGTCCCAGACGCGCGGCGCGCCGGGCTGCAGCGCCAGCCGGGCCGAGGTGACGGCCGGCACCGGCTCGTAGCCGACCTCGATCGCTTCGGCGGCGTCGGCGGCCAGGGCTGCGCTCTCCGCGACGACCATCGCGACGTAATCGCCCACCCAGCGGACACGATCCGAGGGCAGCGAGGGATAAGGCGCGACATGGCCGGGCCGGCCATCCCGCAGCTTCTGGTCCCGCGGGACCGGCAGGTCGCCCCAGCCCGAGGCCGCCCAATCCGTGTCCGTCAGCACCAGCAGCACGCCAGGCATCGCACGCGCGCGGCGCGCATCCACGGAGACGACGCGCGCATGGGCGTGCGGCGAGCGCAGGACATGCGCGAAGGCCATGCCGGGAAGCAGGATGTCGTCGAGGTATCGGCCGCCGCCGCGCAGTAGCCGCGGGTCCTCGACGCGCGGCACTGCGCGTCCAACGGCAAACCGGTCCATCCGCCTCTCCACGCGTCGTCCGGCGCGCCGCGCGATCCGGCCGACGCGCCATGCCGACGAACCGTAGTGGAGAGTGATCAGCACCCGCAAGGCGGCGCGGCGGGCGATCGTTTCGTTGCGCCGAATGGCGTTCCTGGTCATCATCGGCGCGATGGACACGGCACGGCAGGTCCGGCACGGCCGATCCGTCGCGCAACCTGCGCCGGAGCAGCCCGATGCGTCGTCGACACCTCGTAAGCGGCATCGCGACCCTTGCAGGCCTGCCGCCTCTCGCCCGGCCCACGCTCGCGCAGAGCCAATGGCCCACCCGTCCGATCACGCTGATCGTGCCCTTCCCGCCAGGCGGCCAGGCCGACATCGCGGCGCGCGGCATCTCGGCCTCGCTAGAGCAGACCCTTGGCCGTCCGGTGGTCATCGACAACCGCGGCGGCGCCGGCGGCGGTTCGGTCGGCAATGCCGCGGCGGCCCGGGCCGCGCCCGACGGCTACACGCTGCTCGTGACGCTGGCCTCGCTCGCGGTCCTGCCCGAGGCGGACCGGCTGTTCGAGCGGCAGCCGAGCTACGAGGTCACGCAGCTGGAGCCGATCGCACGGATCATCGGCGATCCCTTCTTCCTCGCCGTGGCGGCGGGCTCGCCCTGGCGCAGCGCGCACGACTTCATTGAGGATGCGCGCCGGCGTCCTGGGGCCATTAGCTACGGCTCGTCTGGCTCCTACGGCGTCGTGCACGTGGCGATGGAGATGCTGACCGCCGCCGCGGGCGTCCAGCTGCTGCACGTGCCTTTCCGGGGCGGAGCGCCGGCCATGACCGCGCTACTGTCGGGGACCGTTGCCGCCCTCGCCACCTCGCCCGGCATCGTCAGGCAGCATATGGAGGCCGGCCGCGTTCGCGCGCTGGCGAGTTGGGGCGCTGAGCGCCTGGCCGAGCATCCTGACGTGCCGACACTGAAGGAGCTAGGCTGGAGCGACGTGGAGTTCCTCGGCTGGGCCGGCCTCTTCGCGCCGCGCGGCGTACCCGCGCCGGTCCTGTCGCGCCTGCGCGAGGCGATGCGGACAGCCATGACCAGCCCCGAGGTCCTGCAGGTGTTCCAGCGGGCGGGCAGCCTTCCCGCCTATCTCGACACGCCGGAGTTCAGCCGCTTCCTGGAAGCCGACAACGCTCGCCTCATCGCGACCGTGAGGAAGATCGGCAAGGTCGACTGAGCGGCGCCGCGGCGCGTTCCGCCTGACAGTCCTGCATCACGGATTCGTCCACGCAGTGAGGATCCGTCGGGGACGCGCGGCCAGATTCTAGGCCGTAGCATTGCGTGGCCGGTGCAGCCGTTCCGCGGCGAGGTGTCGTGGCCGCACGTGTCGATCGCCGTCCTTTGTCGCTTGATGCTGGTTGCTGGTTAGCATAGCGTTTCAGTGTCCGCTGAAGATCCAACGCCAAGTTGGATCGTCATGGCCGTGCACCGCAGCCGTCGGGATGCGCATTTCTCCGCGGTTGGGACTAGTGGCAGAGCTTGATTTCTCTCACGAACAGCGCCCACTCGACAGGCGAGCAGGAACGGAGCGGATGAGCATGGCGGTATCGCGTCGCACCCTGCTGAAAACCTCCGGGACCGCGCTGCTCCCCTTCGCCGCGCCGTCCATCGGCCGGGCCAACGAGGCGCGCATCCTCCGCTTCGTCCCGCAGGCTAACCTCTCGGTGTTCGACCCGGTCTGGAACACTGCCGCCGTCACCATCGCCCATGGCTACTGCGTTTTCGACACGCTGTACGGCGTGGATGCGCAGCTCCGGCCGCGGCCGCAGATGGCAGCGGGCGCGACCGTGTCGGACGATGGTCGCACCTGGCTGGTCACGTTGCGGGACGACCTGCGCTTCCACAACGGCGAGCCGGTGCGAGCACAGGACTGCGCCGCTAGCCTGGACCGCTGGAGTAAGCGCGACACGTTCGGGCAGACGCTCGGCGCGGTGGTGGACAGCTTCGGCGCCGCCGACGACCGCACCGTGCGCGTGACGCTGAAGCGTCCCTTCCCGCGCTTTCTCGACGCGATCGGCAAACCTCATTCCTCGCCGGCCTTCATCATGCCGGAACACCTGGCGCGCACCGATCCGATGCGGCAGGTGACGGAGATGATCGGCTCCGGCCCCTTCCGGTTCAGGGCATCGGAGTACGTCTCCGGCTCTCGCATGGTGTACGAGCGGTTCGAGGGCTACGTGCCGCGCGAGGAGCCGGCCGAGTGGACCTCCGGCGGCAAGCGTGCGCATGTGGACCGGGTGGAATGGCGGGTGATGCCGGACCCGGCGACTGCGGCGGCGGCCCTGCAGCGCGGCGAGATCGACTGGTGGGAACAGGCGATGCCGGATCTGATCCCGGTCCTGCTGCGCCGGGGTGGCGTCCGCGTGCAGCCTAAGGACCAGTACGGCTTCGTCGGCCTAGGCCGCTTCAACGTCCTTCACCCGCCGTTCAACAACGTGCAGCTACGCCGCGCCGTCCTCTCCGCCATCAGGCAGGAGGACTACATGCAGGCGACCGTGGGGCCTGAGGCTCCCGACGCCTGGCGGCGCTGCTTCGCGATGTTCACGTGCGGCATGCCGGGAGTGAATGAGGAAGCGGCCCCGATCATGCGCGGGCCGCGCGACCTGAACAGGGCGCGCGAGGCGGTGCGGGCCTCCGGCTACGCCGGCGAGAGAGTCGTGATCATCAACCCCACGGACCTTCCGGTGATCGGGCCGCACGGGCACGTGACCGCCCAGCTCTTCCGCTCGCTGGGCCTCAACGTGGATCTGCAGGAGATGGATTGGGGCAGCGTGCTGCAGCGCCGGATCTCGCGCGAGCCGGTCGAGCGCAACGGCTGGAGCTTCTATCACACCAACCTGCCGGGCGTAGCAATCGCCAACCCCGCGCTGAACACGGCGATCCGCGGTGACGGCGCCTGGCCCGGCTTCTTCACCGATGCCGAGACCGAGCGGCTCACCGCGGAATGGCTCTTCGCGGAGGCGCCCGCGCAGCAGCAGGCGTTGTTCGACGCCGTCCATCGTCGGGCACTGGACCAGGTCCCGACGATACCGCTCGGGCAGTTCTTCGTGCGCACCGCCTTCCGCGATCAGGTGAGGGGCGTACTGGACGGGTCGGTCGCCTACTTCTGGAACGTCCGGAAGGAATAGGCGTGACAGGAACGGGTCAGCGGGGGCGGACTGCGGCGGCCCCGCGGCGGTCCGCCACCGGGTCCGGCGCTTTGCCGTCCTGAAGCCTCCACACAGGGATCGAAGCGCCATGTCCAACGACGAGCTCTGCCACCTGTCCGCGACCGAAGCGGCGCGGCTGATCGCAAGCCGCAGGCTCTCGCCCGTGGAGCTGACCGAGGCCGTGCTCGACCGCGCCTGGCGGCTGCAGCCGCGGCTCAACATGTTCCAGTTGCTGACCGAGGAGGATGCGCGGCGCGACGCCAAGGCGGCGGAGGCGGCAGTCATGCAGGGCGCGGCGCTCGGACCGCTGCACGGCGTGCCCATAACGGTCAAGGACAATTTGGCACTTGGCGGCAAGCCGCTCCGGCAGGGCTCGCTGATGACGGAGGGGGTGGTGGCGGGGGCCGACGCCGTTACCGTTGCGCGCGCGAAGGCGGCCGGCGCAATCGTCATCGGCAAGACGACACTGCCAGAATTCGCGCACAAGGTGCTGACCGATTCGCCGCTGCACGGGGTCACCCGCAATCCGTGGAGACCCGCGCACACGCCGGGCGGGTCGAGCGGCGGAGCGAGCGCGGCGCTCGCGGCCGGCGTCGCGCCGCTCGCAATCGGGACCGATGGCGGCGGCTCCATCCGCTGCCCGGCCTCCTGCACCGGTATCGTGGGCCTCAAGGCAACGCTCGGCCGGGTGCCGAACGATTCAACGCCCGACGGCTTCTCGAACTACTCGTTCACCGGGCCGATGGCGCGCAATGCGGCGGACACCGCGCTGCTGCTCTCAGTCCTGGCCGGGCCGCTTCAGGTGGATCCCTGGTCGCTGGCGCTCCCGAAGCCCGCCGTGCGGGCGCCAGACCCGACAGCCAGGGGTGTGCGGATCGGCTGGATCGAGCATTTCGGGCGTTACCGCACCGACCCCGAGGTCGCCCGCATCACCACTGCAGCGGTCGGCCTGCTGGCGGAGCGGGGAGCGATCGTCGAGCCGCTGCAGGATCCGTGCTTCGACGACGTCTACGACACCTACGCAGTCATCGCGAGCACCGCCCATGCTACGCGCATCGGCGCCCTGGCGGAGCGCTTCCCCGCCGAGATCACCGACTCGCTCCGTACCAGCATCGCCCGCGCCGCGCGCTGGTCCGCGGTGGACTGGCAGCGTGCCGCCGACCGGCGGACGGCGCTGTTTCGTGCCGTGCAGCGACTGTTCGCCCGGTTCGACGTCCTTGCGACCCCGACCATGACGGCTCCCCCGCCCTTGGTCGATGCCGGGGGCTCGGTGGCCAGCGAGATGTATGCCGAATGGGCCGCCTGCCTCTATCCGTTCAACCTGACGGGGCATCCCGCCATCTCGGTCCCAGCCGGCTTCACAGCCAGTCGGTTGCCGGTCGGGCTGCAGCTCATCGGCCCCTGGCATGGCGAGGACGCCCTGCTGGACCTTGCCGCCTGCCTCGAAGCCGGACGGACGCCGCCATGGCCCGCCGGGTTGGACCTGTCCGCCCAGGGATGAGGTGGTGGCCGCGCAACGCCGCGGCGTCGCGGCTTGCGCGCCGCCGGCTCGCAGTGTGACGCTATGCCGACCATTCTTTCTCTTGACCAGCCGGTCAGGGCGGCCGGCGTGGCAAGGTTCGAACCGCAATCGCCAGGGTGATGACCATGGATGTCGCCAGCACGCAGACCGATGCCGTCTTCACTTGCGCCGATCCAGCTGAGCTGGAAGCACGTCGCCAGCTGGCGGCCTGCTACCGGATCTTCGGGCGGCGCAACATGGACGACCTGATCTACACCCATCTCTCCGCCCGCATCCCGGGCCGCGAGGGCCGTTTCCTGTTCATCCCGTTCGGGATGCTGTTCGAAGAGGTCACGGCGTCGAACCTGATGGAGGTGGATATCGAAGGTCGTGACGTCGCGAACAGCGGACGCGCGGTGAACCCGGCCGGTTGGATCGTGCACCGCGTCGTGTATGAAGCCGTTCCTTCGGCGCAATCGGTGATGCACCTGCACACCATTTGCGGCACGGCGGTATCGGCGCAGGCCGCCGGCCTTCTGCCGATCAACCAGTTCGCCGTCACCTACAGCGGCAAGATCGGCTATCACGACTATGATGGCCCCGGCCTGCGGCCGGAGGAGCAGAAGCAGTTCATCGCCGACCTCGGCGGCCGGCCGATGATGTTCCTACGCAATCACGGTACGCTGACACAAGGCCGCAGCATCGCCGAAGCGTTCACCTTGATGCACTACCTGGAGCGGACCTGCGAGATCCAAGTCGCGGCGCAATCCGGTGGCGCTGCGCTTGCGATGCCGACACAGGCCGTCATCGACACCACGGTCGCCACGGCGCAGGGCGTGGGCGACCGCAGCTTCGGGGATGTCGGCTTCCAAGCCGTATTGCGCAAGCTCGACCGCGAGGATCCGGCTTACAAGACTTGAAGCTGGATGGGGTGCTACTGGGATCGAACAGTCTCTGGTCCGCGGTGCCCGAGCGGCGTGGCTCTCAAGCGCCAACTGACGTTCGCGCCGACCGCGCCCGCGGCCGTGCAGTAGAAACCGAGGGGGCCTTCCGCACGCCGATCCAGGGTCCCGTTTGCGTGCCGATTGACAGCTGTTCGAGGGCGTTGGCTCCGCCGTCGCCGATCAGGGTGTCGTTGCCAGAGCCGCCGAACAGCGCCTCGAAGCCCGAGATGCTGTCGCCCTGCGCGTGGCCGCCCGATGCGGTGCCGAGCCCGAGGTTGACCGAGACGCCGGTGCCGTCGGAACGGTAGGTTAGCAGGTCGATTCCGTCTCCGCCGACCAGACTGTCGCCGCCGGTGCCGCGGGAAATCGCGTCGTCCTCGTTGCCGCCGGAGACCGTATCGTCGCCCGCATTGCCGAAAAGACTGTCGCGGCCGGTGCCGCCGAAGATCACGTCGTTGCCGCCGCCCCCGCTCAGCGAGTCGGCGTCGGCGATGTTGTTCGCGCCCGGATTGGTGTCGGCGCCGGCAGCGCCCAGCAGCGTCTCGGCGCCCGAACCACCGGCGGCTAAGCCCGACAGGTTTCCGCCTGCAACGATCAAAGTCATGCTCGACCTCCACCAACCCGGCGCTCGGCCCAGTTTCAGCCGCCGCTTCCGCCGTCAACCCTGTCTGCCCCGCCGCCGCCAACCAGCAGGTCGAGGCCGCCGCGCTGGCACTCGCGCCCGGGGGCGCTGAGCCCCCGGCCGCGTCAGCCTCGCCCCATCACGACAGGACCCAGATGTCGCTCTCCAGCACCGCCGGCACGCCGGTGAGGAAGGCGACCAGCACGCGGGGCGCGGCGCCGGTGCCGTCCGGGTCGAAC
>NZ_JAPSMD010000008.1 GCF_027856955.1 Falsiroseomonas oryzae
GGCGGATCGCGCCGCGCTGCTCGCCGGGCAGCGGCCGGGCGGCCCGCCGCCTTCACCGCTGGTCTGCGCCTGCCACGGCGTGACGGAGGCCGCGATCCGCGCCAGCTGCGCGCGCGACGTGGCGGAAGCGGGCAAGGCGACGCTTGCCGGCACGGGCTGCGGCTCCTGCCGGCCGGAGATCGCGGCGCTGCTGTCACGCGCGACGGAGCCGGCCTGATGCGCCACTTCCCGGCCTTCCTCGATCTGGCCGGCCGGACCGCGCTGCTGGTCGGCGCGGGCGAGACGATCGAGCGCAAGGCGGAGCCGCTGCGTCGTGCCGGCGCGGTGCTGCGCCAGGCACCGCGCTTCGCCCCGGCGCTGCTGGACGGCGTCGCCATCGCGATCGGCGCCGACGCGCCGGAGGAAGACCTGCGCGCCCTCTCGGCCGAGGCGCAACGTCGCGGCATCCCGGTGAACATCGTGGACCGCGCGGAGCTGTGTTCCTTCGTGATGCCGGCCATCGTGGACCGCGACCCGATCACCGTCGCGATCTCCACCGGCGGCGCCGCGCCCACGCTGGCGCGCATGGTGCGCCAGAGGATCGAGGCCGTGCTGCCACCCCGGCTCGGCGCGCTGGCGGCGCTCGCCGGGCGATTCCAGGCGCGCATCCGCCGCGCCCTGCCGGATGTGGCAGCGCGCCGGCGCTTCCTGGATGCGGCGCTGACCGGCCGGCCCGCCGACCTCGCGCTGGCAGGTCGCGACACGGAGGCGGAAGCCGCCTTCGCGCAGGCGCTGGACGCGGCGGAGGCGACACCACTCGGCACCGTCTTCCTGGTCGGCGCCGGGCCGGGCGCGGCCGACCTGCTGACGCTTCGCGCGCTGCGCCTGCTGGGTGAGGCCGACGTGATCGTGCACGACCGGCTGGTCTCCGACGCCGTGCTGGACATGGCGCGACGCGACGCGGAGCGGATCTTCGTCGGCAAGGCGCGCGCCAACCACTGCGTCCCGCAGGAGGAGATCAACGCGCTGCTGGTCCGCCTGGCGCGGCAGGGCCGGCGCGTGGTTCGGCTGAAGGGCGGCGATCCCTTCGTCTTCGGCCGCGGCGGGGAGGAGGCGGCAGCGCTGGCCGAGGCCGGCATCCCGCACGAGGTTGTGCCAGGCGTCACCGCCGCCCTGGCCTGCGCCGCCGAGGCCGGCATCCCGCTGACCCATCGCGACGCGGCGCGCACGCTGACGCTTGTCACCGGCCACACGCGGGAGGGACGGCTCGACCTGGATTTTGCGGCGCTGGCGCGCCCGGCGCAGACGCTGGCCGTCTACATGGGCCTGTCCACGCTGCCGGCGTTGGCGCAGGGGCTTGCCGCCGAAGGTCTCGATCCCTCGACCCCGGCCGCCATCGTCGAGAGCGGCGGCAGCGAGGGGTCGCGCTGCCTGCGCGGCACGCTCGGCTCCGTCGCGGCCGAGGGCGGCGCTTGGTCGAGCGGCCGGCCGGCACTGGTGCTGGTGGGCGAGGTCGTACGCCTTGCCGTGCCGGCCGACGCGACGACGCGAGAGCGCGAACGCGCCTGATCAGCGCGCCAGCCGGTCCCGCCGGATCGGCATGGTCATGCAATGCGCCCCGCCGCCTCCGCGTGTGATGACGCGCAGGTCCGGGTCGTACACCGCGATGCCCTCCGCCCGCAGCGCGGCGTTCAGCCGCGTACTGTGCCTGGCGGAGATGACGCGGTCGTCGCCCAGCGCCAGCAGGTTGCAGGACAGGTCCATCACCTCGCGATAGGTGGTGTCGAGGATGCGGATGCCGCGGTCGCGCAGCCAGGCGACGAAGCCATCGTCCAGCACCTGCAGGCAGCCGACGGCCAGCCCCTCCGTCACCATGCAGAACACCACGTCGAGATGCAGGAAATGCTCGTCGAGCGGGACGAGCCGCGTCTCCCACCCCTCGGCCGCGAACCAGGCGGCCAGTTGCCTCGCGCCGTCCAGGTCGGTGCGCGTGCCGGTGTAGCCGATGGCGAGCAGGCCAGGGCGGATGATGGCGATGTCGCCGCCCTCGACGGTGCCGTGGTTGGCGTAGCGCCAGATGCGGCAGCCGATCCCCTCGTAGAAGGCGATGGCCGGCGCGTATTCGCCCTGGCGCATCGGCTTGAACATGTGGGTGATCATCGGCCCCCACGGCGTCATCTGGCTGCTGTCGCGCGTGTAGACCTGGTAGCCGAGGTGCGGCTCGGTCTTCAGGTAGTGCCGCCGCACGCCGGCCTGATCCAGCGCGTCCTCGATCTCCCGGTATTCCCGCCGCACCGCCTGGAGGTCCGGGCGCTCGCCCGTGGCCAGCGAGGCGCGCGCGACCGCGTTGATCGGGAACCAGTCGTAGTGGTCGGGCTGGCAGAGCAGCACGTCGGTCAGCCGGCCATACTCGGAATCGAGGCCCCAATCGGTCATGCCGAAGCTCCGCTCAGCCCAGGTCGCGGCCGAGCATGCGCGCCGCGACGAGCGCCTGGAAGTGATGTACCGCGCCTTCCCAGAAGGGCGAGAAGCGCGCGCGGAATCCCGCCGCCTCCCGCGCCGCCAGGCTGCCCTGGATCGCCTCGTGCACCCACGCGTCCTGGTCGGTGACGATCTGCCAGCTGTCGCGCACGCGGCGGCGCGCGGCGGCGTGGCGCTCGCCGGAGGCCGCTTCGCGCAGGAATCGGAAGCGCCGGCGCACCAGCGTGCGCGTGGGGTCGAGCGGGACGTAGAGCGAGACGGCGACATGGCCGATCTGCGCTGCGACCACCGGGCTCGGCACCATGGTCAGGATCAGCGAGGCCTCGAACTCCCCGCTGGCGGGCAGGTGCGGGAAGAGCGGCAGCGGCTCCGGCTCCACGCCGTCCGGGCCGGGCGGCAGGCGGGCCTTGGCCGTCGCCATGTCGCGCCAGGAGGAGACGCCGAGGAAGCGCTGCCCGACCACCGCCTCGTAGCGCCCCTGCGGCCCGACCTGCTTGTGCACCCAGGGGATGTGATAGTCCTCGACCGCGCCCTCGATCACCTGCTTCCAGTTGGCAGGATAGACGTGGTCCACCGCCTCGCCGGGCGCCTCCTCGGTCAGGGCGAGGTCGAAGGCGGCAAGCCGCGCCTGCATCGGCGCGAGCCAGTCGGCCAGCGACCCGGCGCGGCCGGAGATATCCACGAACACCACGCCGAGCCACGTGCCGCAGGCCAGCGGCGCAAGGCCGACGGGCTCGGCGGACGGATCCGCATGGCGGTTGACGCCGCCGATGTTCGGCGTGGCGACCAGCGCGCCATCCAGGCCGAAGGTCCAGGCGTGCCAGGGACAGGCGATGGTGCGGCAGTTGCTGCGCGGCGCGTCCAGCAGCGGCATGCCGCGATGCGGACACAGATTGTGGAAGGCGCGCAGGACGCCGTCCTGGCCGCGCGTCAGCAGCAGCCGGTGGCCGGCATACTCCACGGGGAAGCAGTCGCCCGGCTTCGGCAGGTCGCTGTCGTAGGCGACACCGATCCAGCCCTCGCGGAACACCGTCCGCCGCTCCAGCTCCCACGCCGCCGGGTCGGTATAGGCCCAGTGCGGCAGGCCGCGCGCCTCGCCGACCGGGCGCAGGAGGTCCGGCAGGACCTCCCGCTCCAGCCTTTCGCGCAGGCCGGCCTCAGCCGCCATCGAGCTTCCAGTCGGCGGCCACCACCTTCGCGACCCAGCCGGCGAAGAGGTCGAGCGCGCCGTGCCCGTCCTCGACGCGCGCATTGCGCGGGTCACCCCAGATGCCGTCGTCGAAACCCTGGAAGGCGGCGGCGCCGTACTTGTACCGCCCGACGCCGCCGCCGAGATAGGGCATCTTGTCGCCATGCGCCGCCGGCGGCGGCACGTCCGGGTGGTAGGTGCGGGCCTTGTCCATGTGGACGAGATGCGGCGCGATGGCGAGGATGCGCGCCGTCTCGCCCTCTCCCGCATGGCCCTGCGGCAGCTTGGACTGCTTGAAGGCGCCGTATTCCGGCGCGGCACCGACGAGCCAGTTCAGCGTGATGACCTCGGCCTCGGTGGTGTCCGTCACCTCCTTCGCCGCGATCTGCATCACCGGGTCCGTCTCGGCATTCGCCATCAGCAGGTAGACGCGGCGGAATCCGTGGCGGATCAGCTCGCGGCAGATCTCCTCGATCAGCAGCTTGAGCGTGTTGTGGGTCAGGCCGATGGTGCCAGGGAAGTCGCGCGGCGCCTCGCTGAGGAACTGGCGCGGCCCGAAGGCGACGGCCGGGCCGAGGACCAGCGGGATGCCATGGTCGCGCAGCTTCAGCACGGCGCGCCGCGCCACGTCGAGGCCCTGGTAGGTGTCGGTGCCCAGCGGCAGGTGCGACCCGTGCTGCTCCGTCGCGCCGAGCGGCACGATGACAGAGGCACGCGCCGCGATCGCCTCCGCCACCTGCGGCCAGTTCAGGTCGTCGTACAGCAGGACGTCCGCAGGCGTGCGGGCGGTGTCGTAGATCACGAAGCGATCGCCTCCAGGAACTGGGTGAGAACCGAGGCGGAGTGCTCGGCGTACCATTCGGCGTTGGCGGGGATGGCAACGCGCCAGTTGGCCGGTGCGCCTGGATCGTATTTCGCCTCGTCCGGCGTCAGCATGGCGGATGCGGCCGGGTTGACAGGGCCGTTGCCGAGCAGGCGGTAGAGCTGCACCTGCTGCGCCGGGTCCTGGGTGGAGGCGATCAGGCGGAAGGCATCGCGGCCGGCCGGGTTGCCCTTCGGCACGATCCAGGCGCCGACCCAGGAACTGGCGCCATCGTAGCGGTAGTCCACGCGGTTGTTGGTGTCGCGACGGATGACGCTGGCGCGGGTGTTGAAGATGTTGCCGATCACCACCTCGCGGTCGCGGAAGAGCTGCTGGCTCTCGGCACCGGTGCCCCAGAACACCGTGTGCTGGCGGATCTCGCGGATCTTGTTCAGCGCGCGGCGCACGTCGATGGGATAGATCCGGTCCGGCGGCACGCCATCGGCCAGCAGCGCGGCTTCCAGCTGGCCGTCGATGTGGCGGCGCAGGATGCGCTTGCCCGGAAACTCCCGCAGGTTCCACACATCCGCCCAGCTGGACGGCGCGCGGCCGCCGAAGGCGGTCGTGTCCCAGGCCAGAACGAAGGAGAAGATGTAGTTGCCGACGCCCCAGCGCCCGGCATGCTCAGGCCGCACCTTGCCGCGATCCACAATGGAATAATCGATCTCCTCCAGCAGGTTCTGCTGGCCGAGCTCGATGGAGGCCGGCAGGTTTCGGTCGCAGACATCCCAGGTGACGCGGCGACTTTCCACCATCGCCTTGATGCGGGCGGAGGACGGGCCCGCGCCGTCGATCGGCACGCGCTGCGGATTGCCCGCGCGCACCCAGGGCTCCACGAAGGCCTCGCGGAAGGCACCGATGGCATCCCCGCCCCAGTTCACCAGCACGATCTCCCGCGCCTGGGCGGAGACCGGGGTCAGGGTGAAGGCGGAGGCCGGCACGCCGAGCGCCGCGACCGCGGCCAGGAAGCGGCGACGGCGGATGCGTCGTCCGTCCGTCATCTCCTTGAGCATCCGAACCTGGTCTTCCGCGAAGGAAATGGCGGCGTCGTCCATCCTGGGCACTCCATCCTCGTCTCTCGGAACGGCAAGCTTGCGCAGCGGCTGTTGCGCCGGCAAGTCCTTTGTCGATAGGCTTGCCGCGCAGTCGGGGGCGGACGGGCTGGCGTGAGGCGTTTCTACTGGTCGCTCGTGCTCGTGCCGCTGGCGGTGCTTGCGGTGCTCTACCTCTACCCGCTGGCGACGGTGCTGTGGCTCTCGGTGACGGAGCCGAGGCCGGGGCTGCAGAACTTCTCGCGCCTGGTCGAGAGCGCGGCCCTGCAGCGCATCCTGTGGAACACGGCGCGGATCTCCATCATCACGACGGCCATCGCGCTGGTCGTCGGTTATGCCATCGCTTATGCACTGGTGCACATGGACGGGCGGCGCCGGGCGATCATGCTGGGCGCGCTGCTGGCCTCCTTCTGGCTTTCCGTTCTGATCCGCTCCTTCGCCTGGCTGACGCTGCTGCAGAGCCGGGGCGTGGTGAATTCCACCCTGATGGGCATGGGCCTGATCGACGCGCCGATCCCGCTGGTGCGCAACGAGTTCGGCGTCGTGCTGGGCATGGTGCACTACATGATCCCGTATGCCGCGCTGCCGATGTATGCCAGCATGCAGGCGATGGACCTGCGCCTGGTGCCGGCCGCGCGCAGCCTGGGCGCGAGCCGCTGGCAGTCGTTCCGCCGGGTCTTCCTGCCGCTCAGCCTGCCGGGCGTGTTCTCGGCCGGCGTGCTCTGCTTCATCTTCTCCCTGGGCTTCTACGTCACGCCCGCGCTGCTGGGCGGCGGGCGCGTGATCATGATCGCCGAATACATCGCGGTGCAGATCCAGGAGACGCTGAACTGGGGCCTCGGCACCATGCTGGCGACCACGCTGCTGCTCTCCGTCCTGCTGCTGCTGGCCGCGGTCAGCCGCATCGTGGACGTGCGCGCCATGTTCGGGGCGAAGTAGGGCCATGCGCGATACCGGGCTCCGCGGCAATGCGCTGGTCGGCTGGATCGTGGTGCTGTTCCTGATCCTGCCGCTGACGGTGGTGATCCCGGTCTCCTTCACGCCGGAGCGCTTCCTGTCGCTGCCCGGCGCGACCTGGTCGCTGCGCCACTACCGCGCGATCCTCGACGACCCCACCTGGCTCGAAGCGTTCCGCGACAGCCTGATCGTGGCGATCGGCGCGACGGCCATGGCTGTCGTGCTGGGCACCTCGGCCGCGGTCGGGTGCTGGCGCCTGTCCTCGCGCCTGTCGGAGTTCATCCGCATGCTGATGCTGCTGCCGATCATCGTGCCGGCGGTGGTGCATGCGCTCGGCTTCTACCGGGCCTGGGTGGGCTTCGGGCTGATCGACACCCATGCCGGGCTG
The DNA here is from genome assembly GCF_027856955.1 of Falsiroseomonas oryzae. GTDB lineage: Bacteria > Pseudomonadota > Alphaproteobacteria > Acetobacterales > Acetobacteraceae > Falsiroseomonas > Falsiroseomonas oryzae. The sequence continues at coordinate 6,909 of NZ_JAPSMD010000008.1, forward strand.
ATCGCGGCGCATGGCATGAAGGGCCTGCCCTATGTGCTGATCACCGTCTCCGCCTCGCTGGCGGATTTCGACCAGCGGCTGGAGATGGCGGCGCGCTCGCTCGGCGCATCGCCCGCCCGGGCGCTGCGCAGCGTGGTGCTGCCGGCGGCGCGGCCGGGCATCCTGGCCGGCGCCGCCTTCGCCTTCGTCACCTCCTGGGACGAGCTGGTGGTGACGCTGTTCATCACCTCCCGCGGCGTCGTCACGCTGCCGCGCCGCATCTGGGACGGGGTGCAGGACAACATCAGCCCGACCGTCGCGGCGGTCGCGACGCTGCTGATGCTGGTGACGATCCTCGCCACCTTCGCGCTGGCGCGGAAGCGCACGCAGTCGTAGCGAATGGCTGCACGGGCGGACCCGTGCGCCCGCGAACCACTGACGCTGAGGTGACGCGCCTTGCACTGGCATGGGCGGCCGCCGGCTGGTACCCCGTCACGATGGAGAGCAGCACCATCGACGACACGCCCAAGCGCGAGACAGGCCCCGAGGCATCGCCGACGACGGCCCGCGCCGAAGCGTATCGGGAACGCTTCCGGCAGGCACAGCTCATCGCGGCCCAGGTCGCGCGCGTCCGGGCCGCCGGCGGGCCACCAGGCGAGGACGAGACGGCGCGCCTAATCGCCGAGTTCCATGCGCGCGGCGGAAAGGTGACGGTCTGCCCGGAGCCGGAGCAGCAGGAGGCGGCCGACCAGAACCAGCCCAGGGCCAAGCGCAGCGCCACGCGATAACGATTGCGGCAACCGGGCCCGCGCGCCGTCCCGGGCTTCCGTGGCCCTCGGCCGGCGGCGCGCCGCCGGCCGAGGGTCAGCGTGCGTGCCGGCTGTCGCCGGCGGCGCTCACGCGCCTGTCGCCAGCTTGTCCTGCGTCCTGGTCTCGAAATCGCTGGCGTCGTGCCGCTCCCACAGCTGGCTCGCAGGCTCCCCGGAGGTGCGGTTGACCATGCGGCCGCGCTGCACGGCCGGACGCGCGCCGATCATCTCCGCCCAGCGCTGGACGTGGCTATAGGACTGCACGTCCAGGAACTCCGCGGCGCCGTAGAGCCACCCCTTCACGAGCCCGCCATACCAGGGCCAGATCGCCATGTCGGCAATGGTGTAAGCGCTGCCCGCCACGTATTCGCTCTCGGCAAGCCGACGGTCGAGCACGTCGAGCTGCCGCTTCACCTCCATCGTGAAGCGGTCGATCGGATACTCCATCTTCGACGGCGCATAGGCGTAGAAGTGGCCGAAGCCGCCGCCCAGATAGGGTGCGCTGCCCATCTGCCAGAACAGCCAGGACAGGCACTCGGCGCGTTCGGCCGGGCCGGTGGGCAGGAAAGCGCCGAACTTCTCGGCCAGGTAGACCAGGATGGCGCCGGATTCGAAGACGCGGATCGGCGTCGGACCGCTGCGGTCCATCAGCGCCGGGATCTTGGAGTTCGGGTTCACCGCGACGAAGCCGGAGCCGAACTGCGCGCCCTCGCCGATGCGGATCAGCCAGGCATCGTACTCCGCGCCGCGATGGCCGAGCGCGAGAAGCTCCTCGAGCATCACCGTCACCTTCACGCCATTCGGCGTGCCCTGCGAGTAGAGCTGGAGGGGGTGGCGACCGACCGGGAGTTCCTTCTCATGCGTGGGGCCGGCGACCGGGCGGTTGATGTTCGCGAAGCGGCCGCCATTCGCCTTGTTCCAGGTCCAGACCTTCGGCGGGACGTAGTCGGACGAAGCACTCATGCAGTCGGCTCCCGATGATGCGCCACAGGCATCCGCCCGCCGCGTCCATGACCGCCGATAGATGGTTGCGTGGCTGCCGGTGGCGAGGGGCCGCCCAGCGCGTGCACGGCCCGGAGGCGGCCGCGACGCGTGCGACACGGCGCGGGGCCGGCGATTGACAGCCCGCGCGGCGCGCTTCGATCCTGCCGGGCAAGGCAGGGAGGAACGCCAGATGCCTAATCGCCGCGCTGTCCTGGCTGCCGCCTGCACGATGCTGGGCGTCGCGTCCCCCGCCCGGGCGCAGACGGCCGCCTTTCCCAGCCGCCCGATCCGGCTGCTGGTCGGCTTCGCCCCGGGCGGCGCGACGGATGGCGCGGCGCGCGCGGTGGCGCCGCGCATGTCGGAACTGCTCGGCCAGCAGGTCGTAATTGAGAACCGCGGCGGTGCGGGCGGCAACATCGCAACGGAGGCCGTCGTGCGCGCCGCGCCCGATGGCTACACCATCCTGCTCGGCACGATCGGGCCGCTGATCGTGAACCCTGTGATGGATCGCAACCTGCCCTTCGATCCGCTGCGCGACCTTGCGCCGATCGGCACGCTGGTCGAGGCCTATGGCGTGCTCGTCGTGCCCGCCGGCCGTCCCTGGCGGACGGCCGGCGAACTGGTGGCGGAAGCGCGGCGCCGTCCCGGCGCGCTGAACTGGGGCTATTCCGGCGTCGGCACCTCGGGCCATCTGTCGGGACTGCTGCTCGACCGCGTCGCGCAGATCGAGACCCAGGGCGTCAGTTACCGCGGCGGCGCGCCGCTGATGACCGACCTCATCGCGGGCCGGCTCGACTATGCCTTCTCCACCGCCCCGACGGCCCTGCCGAATGTGGAGAATGGCCGCCTGCGTGCGCTGGCGGTGCCCACGCCGCGACGCGTGCGCGCGCTGCCGGACGTGCCGACCATCGCCGAGACGGGGGTGCCGGGCTACGAGGTGTTCAGCGCCTACGGGCTGCTCGCGCCGCAGGGCACGCCAGCCCCGGTGATCGCGCGGCTCAATGCCGCGGTGCGCGGTGCGCTGGAGACGCCGGAGGTGGTCGCGGCCCTGGCCCGGCAGGGACTGGAGGCGCAGCACGGATCGCCAGAGGAGTACGGCGACTTCCTGCGGGCGGAGCTTGTGAAGTGGGAGCCGATCATCCGGGCCAACAACTTGCGATCGGACTAGGCGGCGCGGACCGGCGGCGAAACACGCGAAACGCGCGCCGACACCACTTGGTAACGTTTTGTCAGCAAGAGGAGGAAAGGCAGGGGCCGGATGCGGAATCCCTGCCACCCCATGCGCGACCCTGCTACAGAGTCCCGCTTATCGAAGCGCCCGCCAGCAATGTTCCAGGACTCCCTCCTTCCCAGCATCCAGCACCTGCCACGGCTCTGCGCCGTGCTGTCGGACGTGCTCGGCCTGCAGCCCTGGAATGCCCACCTGCACCTCGACCTTGCCGAGGCCCTCGCCTGTGACGACCATGATCGCGCAGAAGTGATCGAGACCATGGGCGAGCGATTCGGCGTCGCCATCTCGAGCGCCGAAGCCGAGGCCTGCGAAAGCGTGGCCGACCTGCTGCGCCTGGTCGCCGCGAAGCACGGCGGGCCGCCGCGGCTGCATTCCTGACGCTGCGCCGGCGTTCCGGCACGCCGCCGCCCTCCCATGCTCTGACCCTTCAGAGCCCCCGCGCTCTGGCGTTGACAGCCGCCTGCCGGTCAACAGAGCATGATGTCATGACAACTTGGAGGCCCGCCGCCCTGCCCGGCGCGCGTCCGGAGCTGGGGCCGGCGCCGAGCGCCGAGCTCGTGCCGCTGTACCGCCGGGTCTCCGAAGACCTGCTCCAGGCGATCGGTCAGCGCCGCATGCAGCCGGGCGATCCGCTGCCGCCGGAAAGCGAGCTCTGCCGGGCCTATGGCGTCAGCCGGATCACCATCCGCAAGGCACTGGACGAGCTGGCCGCGCGGCACGTGATCGTACGGCGGCGAGGCTCCGGCACCTTCATCGCCGACGCCGAACACATGGCGAAATCCGTCGTGCTGACCGGCTTCATCGACGACGTGCTGATGCTGAACCGGATGGTCGTGCTGGCGTCCGACCGCGGCCCGCTGCCGGACCACGTCGCGCGATTCGCCGGGCTGCCGGAGACCGCGTGCTGCCTGCGCGTCGTCGGGCTGAACCATGTCACGGATGGCGAGCCGATCGTGCACATCGCCTTCTGGTTCCCGCCGGCCATCGCCGCACGCGTTTCCACCGCCGACATCGCCGGCCCGCTGCCGACGATCCGCCTGATCGAGCGTAGCCATCCCGTCCGGCTCGACCATGCGCGGCAGGTCGTCTCGGCCGTGGCGGCGCCGGACGGGGTCGCGCAGGCCCTCGGCATCCCACGCGGCGCGCCGGTGCTGCGCGCGCTGCGGATCTACGTCGATGCGGCCGGCGAGCCGATGGAGATCTTCGAGGCCCACTACCACCCGGACCGCTACCACTTCGCCGCCACGCTGTACCCAAAGCAAGGCTAGCCGCACGCCAACAGCCAGGGAGACACCGATGATCCGACTCACGCGTCGCTCCGCCCTTCTCCTGCCGGCCGCGGCGCTGCCCGCCGCGACGCCGGGCACGGCGGTCGCGCAGGCCTGGCCGCAGCGCACGGTGACGCTGGTCAGCCCGTGGCCGCCCGGCGGCAGCAACGACACCTTCAGCCGGCTGATCGCGCAGCGCCTGGCCGCCGCCTTCGGCCAGCCCGTGATCGTCGAGAACCGCCCCGGCGCGACAGGCACGATCGGCGCCGCCCAGGTCGCGCGCGCGCCGGCCGATGGCTACACGCTCGTCATGGGCAGTTCGCCGACGCATGCCACGGCGGCCGCGATCATCCCCGGCCTGACCTACGACCCCGTGCGCGACTTCGCGCCGGTCACGATGGTGGCGACCGTGCAGAACGTCCTGGTGGTGAATCCAGCGCTGCCCGTCGCCTCGGTGCAGGAGCTGATAGCACTGGCGCGTCGCGAGCCGGGGCGCCTCAGCTTCGCCTCGGCCGGCAACGGCAGTTCCCAGCATCTCTCGGGGGAGATGTTCAAGGTGATGACCGGCGTGGACATGCTGCACGTGCCATATCGCGGCGCGGCGCCGGCCGTGGCCGACATTGTCGCCGGGCACATCCAGCTCGGCTTCCACAACATGCCCGATGTCGTGACGCTGGTGCGCAGCGGGCAGTTGCGAGCGCTGGCCGTGACCGGGGAGCGTCGCGCGCCGGTGCTGCCCGATGTGCCGACCGTGGCCGAGGCGGGCGTTCCAGGCTACGCCGCCGCCGTCTGGTTCGGCGTCTTCGCGCCGGCCGGCACGCCGCGCCCGATCATCGATCGGCTGCATGCCGAGATCTCCCGCGCGCTGGCCGATCCGGAGATCAAGGGACGGCTCGACGCGCTCGGCAACGAGGTCTCGGGCATGGGGCCCGACGCGTTCGCCGCCTATGTGCGTGCCGAGGTCGGCCGCTGGGGCGACATCGTGCGCCGCGCCGGCGTGCAGCCGGGCTGAACGACCCCAAGGGAGGACATCGCGTGACCTTTTCTCTGCTTGCCCGCTGCGAGGAGACGGGCCAGTTCGGCATGGCCATCGCGACGCGCCCGATCGCGATCGGCGCCAAGTGCCCCTTCGTGCGTTCGCACATCGGCGGGCTCGTGGTGCAGGCGAATGGCGACCCGCGCCTCGGCCCGCTGGGCCTGAAGCTGCTGGAGATGGGCTACTCGGCGCAGAAGGTGCTGCAGGAGCTGGCGGACAGCGACGGGCCCGCCAACATCGAATGGCGGCAGATCATGGTGATCGACAAGGACGGGAACACCGCCGCGCGCACCGGCAGCAGCAACGAGGAATGGCGCGGCCACATCGCCCGCCGCAACGTCGTCGTGGCCGGCAACCGCCTGTCCAACGACCGGGTCGCGCAGGCCATGATGGACGGCTTCGAGGCAGCGCGGGGAGAGCTGGCCCATCGCCTGCTCGTCGCGCTGGAAGCCGGACGGGATGCCGGCGGCCAGGTGGCCGGGCAGTATTCCTCCGCGCTGATCGTCCACCAGGACCGCAGCTATGCGCTGGTGGACCTGCGCGTGGACGAGAACGACGAGCCGATCGCGGAGCTGCGCCGGCTCTACACGCTCTACAAGCCGCTGATTCCCTACTACCTGAAGCGGCCGTCCAATCCCTCGCTGCCGCGCGACGACGACTGGCGCAAGCAACTCGGCATCGCCGGCGGGCCGCGCTGAAGGGCCGGCGGCCGGGAGCGTCGCTCACGGCGTGGACGCCGGCGGTTCGTCGCGCTATATCCGGATGCACATAACGGTCCGGAGGGACGCAATGCTGCGCCGTTCCCTGCTCGGCGGCCTCGCGGCGTTGGGCTTCGCAGGCCGGGCCCGCGCGCAGCAGGCCACGACCGTCTTCGCGGCGGCGAGCCTGACGGATGCGCTGCGGGCGCTCGGGCAGGAGTGGCAGGCACGCGGCAATCCGTCGCCGCGCTTCTCCTTCGCGGCCTCCTCGGCGCTCGCGCGGCAGATCGAGCAGGGCGCGCCGGCCGACCTGTTCATGTCGGCCGACGAGCCCTGGATGGACTACCTGCAGCAGCGCAACCTGATCGTGAACGCCTCCCGGGTCAGCCCGATCGGCAATGCGCTGGTGCTCGTCGCGCCTGCCGACGCGGCACGGCCCGTCGCGCTCGCCCGCGGCACGAACCTCGTCGCGCTGCTGGGTCCGCAGGGGCGGATCGCAACCGGCGATCCCGCACATGTACCGGTGGGCCGCTACGCCCAGGCGGCGCTGCAATGGCTGGGCCAGTGGCAGGCGCTCGCCCCGCGCCTCGCCCGGGCCGACAACGTCCGCGCCGCGCTGCTGCTGGTGGAGCGCGGCGAGGCGCCCTTCGGCATCGTCTACGCGACGGATGCGCTCGCCAGCGCCGGCGTGCGCGTCGTCGGCACCTTCCCCGGCGAGAGCCACGCGCCCATCACCTACCCCTTTGCGCTGACCCGCCGCGCGGAACGCGATCCGCAGGCCCGCGCCCTGCTTGCGTTCCTGGCCGGACCCGAGGCGCAGCCGACCTGGGAACGCCTCGGCTTCGCGCTGGCGCGGTGAGGCCGCGGCACGTGGCCCGGGCGCGCGCCGATGCTACGCTGCCGCCATGACGCGCCAGCCACCGGCCGGCCAGCCCGAGGCCGGCCTGCTCAGCCTTCGCATCGACCTGCCGCAAGGGCGGATCGGACCCGGCAAGATCGGCCTGCTGGAAGCGATCGACCGCGAAGGCTCGATCTCGGCGGCGGGACGCGCGCTCGGGATGAGCTACAAGCGCGCCTGGGACCTGGTGGACGCGCTGAACAAGCTGCTCGGCACCGCGGTCGTGGAGGCAAGCACGGGCGGCCATCGCGGCGGCGGGGCGACGCTGACCGATGCCGGGCGCAACCTCGTGGCCGACTACCGCGCCATCGAACGCGCGGCACACCGGGCCGCGGAACCGCGGCTGCTGGCACTGGTGCGGCGCGCGAAGGCGTAGCCCGGGGCCACGCCGGCCTCCTCACTCCGCCGCCCCTGCCTGCGCTGGCGGCGCGGCGGCTCCGGGATCGCGACCGGTCGCGAGCGGCAGCCCCTCGTCGATCCAGCCGGTCATCCCGCCCGGCATCGTCTTCACCGGCCGGCCCAGCCGCGCGATGCGAATGGCGCCGCGATCCGCGCCGTTGCAATGCGGCCCGGCGCAGTAGGTGACGAAGACCGTGCCGGGCGGCCAGGCGGCCAGCCTCTCGGCGGTGATGTCGCGGTGCGGCAGGCTGATCGCGCCCGGAACATGGCCGGCCGCATAGGCAGCCCGGCCGCGCACATCGAGAACGACGACACCCGGGGCCGCCTGCCGCACGGCGGCGTCGTGCAGCGTTGCAAAGACGTCGGCGCAGTCGGTCTCGAACACGAGCCGCCGCGAGAAATGCGCCAGCGCCTCGGCTGGCGAGGCGGGTGGCACGTCAGTGACGGGATTTGGCATGAACAGGCCTCCTCGGTGGCAGGATCGCCGCGCCGCGGCGCGGCGCGGGCGGCTAGGATGGGGCCGCAGCCCTGACGGAGGTGAGCCGCCCCCATGCCAGCGACACGCAGGATCGTGCCAGACCGAGCGCGCCCTGGGCCGCCCGCGAACCGCCTTGTCGTCGTCGTCGCCTATGACGGGCTCTGCACCTTCGAATTCGGCTGCGCCGTGGAGGTGTTCGGCCTGCCCCGTCCGGAGATGGGCGAGGGCTGGTACCGCTTCGCCGTCGCCGCGGCCGAGCCCGGACCGCTGCGCGCCGCGGGCGGGGTGCGCGTGCTGGTGGATGGCGGCCTGGACCTCGTGGAACAGGCAGGCACCGTCGTGGTGCCAGGCTGGCGCGGCACGACGGAGCCGGTGCCGGAGGCGCTGTGCGCGGCGCTGCGCGCGGCGGCGGCGCGCGGGGCACGCATCCTCTCGCTCTGCTCCGGCGCCTTCGTGCTGGCCGCGGCGGGCCTGCTGGACGGGCGGCGGGCGACCACGCATTGGCGGCATTTCGAGGCGCTGGCCGCGCGTCATCCCGGGCTGACGCTTGTGCACGACGTGCTCTACGTGGATGAGGGGCAGGTGCTGACCGCGGCGGGCAGCGCGGCGGGCCTCGACCTGTGCCTGCACCTGATCCGGCGGGATTTCGGTCCGGATGCCGCGAACAGCGTGGCGGAGCGCCTGGTGGTGCCGCCGCATCGCGACGGGAGCCGCGTGCAGCGCGTGACGCGTCCGGTGCCGCGCGAAAGGTCCAGCGGATCGCGGCTTGCCGCCACGCTCGACCGCGTGCGCGAAAGCCTGGCGGAGGACTGGCCGGTCGCGCGGCTCGCGGCGGAGGCGGCGACGAGTACGCGGGGGCTGCACCGACGCTTCCGCGAGGCCGTCGGCATGCCGCCTGGGGCCTGGCTTCTGGAGGAGCGGGTGGCGCGGGCGCGCGACCTGCTCGAGACGACGGCACTGCCGGTGGAGGAGGTCGCGCTGGCCGTCGGCTTCCGCAGCGTCCCGGCGTTGCGCCTGCATCTCCGGCGCCGCACCGGACTTGCGCCCAGCGCCTATCGCGGGTGGTTCCGCCGGGAGAGCGCGGCCGCCAGCCCGCCGGCCTGATGCCGCCGTCGCGGTCTCAGGAGAGGCCCCCTGCCCCGCGCCCGGCCACGACGCCGCCCGGCACGCGCCGATCCGCAAGGCCGCGCGGCGTCGCGCTGAGATGCGTCAGCGTGCGGTCCGCATGCGCCATGCGCCAGGACAGCATCCGCCCCGCGGCCTCGGCGAGGAGGCCGGCGCTGGCCGGATCGCCGGCGATGTTGCGCATCTCCTGCGGGTCCGCCTCCAGGTCATAGAGCACCGGCTGAAGCGCGGCGAAGTGCACGTATTTCCACCGGGCCGTCCGCATCGCGGCCATCGCCGCCTCGTCCACCCCGATGCCGAGCGGCATGCGCCAGGGATCGGGCCAGCCGCCGCGCAGGTCGTATTCGTAATGGACAGCGTCGCGCCAGGCGGACGGCGTCGCGCCATGCAGCCAGGGGCGCAGGGAGAGCCCGTCGCAGGCGCGCGGGACAGGCAGGCCGAGCCAGTCGAGCAGCGTCGGCATGAGATCGACGGATTCGGTGAAGGCCTCCACCACGCGCCCACGTGCGCCCGCGGCCGCCGCGTCCGGGTCGCGTATGATCAGCGGCAGGTGGTAGCTCTGGTCGAACCAGCCGAGCTTGCCGAACAGCCCGTGGTCGCCGAGCTGCTCGCCATGGTCGGAGGTGAAGACGATCAGCGTGTCGTCCCACTGGCCGCCGGCGCGCAGCGCCGCCAGCACGCGGCCCATCGCGTCGTCCAGTTCCGCGATCAGGCCGAAATAGGCGCGACGCGCGAGCGCGACCTCGGCATCGGTGAGCGTCGCCATCGGGCCCTCCGCGCCCTGGAAGTAGCTGCCGCGCTTCTGCGTCGAGAGCCAATGCGCAAGGAGCGGGTGCTGCGCGGCTTCCGCCGCGGCGGTCGCGGCGCGGAGCGGCGGGGGGATGCTGTCCATGGCCACCGCCTCGTGCCAGGGGGCGGGCGCGGCGAAGGGCGGATGCGGTCGGAAGAAGCCGAGATGCAGCAGCCAGGGCCGGCCCGGGCGCGTGCCGCGCAGGAACTCGACCGCATGCTCCGCCGACCAGGCGGTGTCGGACAGCGCGGTGGGGATCCGGGCCGGGGCGGCGCTGGGGCCGGACGGTCCCTCGGCCGGGCGCCACAGATCCTGCGGGTCCTCCGGCACCGGATGGCCGCGATGCGCGACCCAGGCGGCCCAGTTGCGGAACTCCACCTCGTCGAAATGCGCGACGACGCGCCAGCCATCCATCACGTCGCCGATCTCGGCGAAGCGGGCATCCTGCGTCCCCACCGCGCGCGGGTCGGGGATGGTGGTGGTGTAGCCGATCAGCGCCGGATCCACCCCGCCCCGGCGCGCCTCTAGCGCCAAGTTGGTGTGGCGCGCATCCAGCGGCACGCCATTCGCCACCACGCGATGGTTCATCACGTAGAGACCCGTGAGCAGCGAGGCGCGCGCCGGGCCGCAGGGCGCGCTCTGCCCGAAGTGGCGCCGGAACAGCACGCCGTCCCGCGCCAGGGCATCGAGGTTGGGCGTCCGCGCCGCCGGATGGCCCAGCAGGCCGAGGCTGTCGCCCCGCCACTGGTCGGTCACGATCAGCAGGACGTTGCGTGACCTCGCCATGTCCGGTTTCCTCTCCCGGTCCCTTCTCTAGCCCAGCCCCACGGAAGCGCGGAACCATGACAGCCATCGACCCCCGCCTCGCCGAGATCGCCCGGCTTCTCGAGCACCGGGCCGACGGGCAGTACGGGCTGCACGATGTCACGCAGAAGCAGCACGCGCTGCAGGCCGCGCTGCTGGCGGAGCAGCAAGGCGACCCGCCGTCCCTGATCGCCGCGTCGCTGCTGCACGACATCGGCCATCTCGTGCACGACCTCGGCGAGAATCCCGCGGCCGAGGGCAAGGACGACCGGCACGAGGATCTGGGCCACGCCTACCTTGCCACGCTGTTCGGACCGGAGGTGACGGAGCCCGTGCGCCTGCACGTCGCGGCGAAGCGGTATCTCTGCGCGACGGAGCCCGACTATTTCGGCCGGCTGGCGCCGGATTCGGTGCTCAGCCTCTCGCTGCAGGGCGGGCCGATGTCGCCGGAGGAATGCGCGGCGTTCCGCGTCCTGCCCTTCGCGGAGGCCGCGATCCGGCTGCGCCGCTACGACGACGAGGCCAAGGTGAAAGACCTGCCGACACCGCCCGTCTCGCATTTCCTGGCCCATCTCGCGCAGGCGCTGCGCTCGCGGCCGGCCTGATGGGCCGCCCCCTCGCGATCCGCCGCCAGGAGGAGATCCTGCGGCGCGTCGGCGCGGAGGGTGCGGCCGGGGTCGGCGATCTCGCGGCAGCGCTGGGCGTCTCGCATGAGACGGTGCGGCGCGACCTGAAGGCGCTGGCCGCGCGCGGACTGCTGGCGGTGGTGCATGGCGGCGCGGTGCGGCACCAGCCCGTCGAGGCGGCCTTCGCCGACCGCATCGCGGAGAACGCGGCGGGCAAGGCGGCGATCGCGCGGGCGGCGGCGGCGCTGGTCCCCGACGGCAGCGTGCTGCTGATCGATTCCGGCACCACCACCCTGGCGCTCGCTCAGGCGCTGGGCGGCAAGCGCGGGCTGACCGTCTGCACCACCAGCCTGGCCGCCGCGCTGCACCTTGTGCGGCACACGACGCATGCCGTGCACCTGCTCGGCGGCGAGGTGGACCGCGGCGAGGAGGCAACGGCGGGCGTGGACACGCTCGCGGCCATCGGTCGGTTCCGCGTGGACCTCGCCTTCATCGGCGCCGGCGGGCTGACGCCGGACGGCGAGGTCACGGATTACGGCCGCGCCGCCGCCGAGCAGCGCCAGCACATGATGCGGGCGGCGGCACGAAGCTGGCTTCTGCTGGACAGCACCAAGTTTGGCCGGCTGACGCCGATGCGCCTCGACACGACGGGCGCGAATTTGGGGCTGGTGGTGGATGCGGAACCGCCGGCCGCGGCGCGGCGGGCGCTGCGGAAGCGCGGGATCGAGATCCTCGTCGCGGCATAATGTGGGATTTTGTGTGATTCTGCGTTGTCTTCCGGCCCCGTTGCGGTAGGCTTCGCTGCGGGTCGGCAGGCGCAGGGCGGCATGGCAGGCGAGGCGTTCCCCACGCAGGCGCGGGCGGTGATCATCGGCGGCGGCATCGTCGGCTGCTCCCTCGCCTATCACCTCACGCGCATGGGCTGGCAGGATGTCGTGCTGCTGGAGCAGGGGCGGCTGTCCTCCGGCACCACCTGGCACGCGGCAGGCCTGGTCGGCCAACTGCGCGCGCAGCGGAGCCTGACGCGGCTGATCCGCTATTCGACAGAGCTCTATGCCGCGCTGGAGGCGGAGACGGGGCTGGCGACCGGCTGGAAGCGCTGCGGGTCGCTGACCGTGGCGCGCACGCCGGAACGCATGACGCTGCTGCGCCGGCAGATCGCCTCGGCCCGGTCACAGGGCGTCGCGATCGAGGAGCTGACACCGCGGCAAGCCGGCGAGCGCTGGCCGCCGATGCGCACCGACGACCTGCTCGGTGCCGTCTGGCTGCCTGGCGACGGCAAGGCCAACCCGAGCGACGTCACCCAGGCGCTGGCCCGCGGCGCGCGAGCGCGCGGCGCCCGCATCTTCGAGAAGACGCGCGTGCAGACCATCCGGATGGCGAACGGCGCCGTCGCCGCCGTCGAGACCGATCGCGGCACCATCGCCTGCGAGGCGGCCGCGATCTGCGCCGGGCAATGGTCGCGCGAGCTCGGACAGCGGATCGGCGTCACGATCCCGCTGCACTCCGCCGAGCACATGTACATCGTCACCGGCCCGGTCCCCGGCGTGCATCCGGACCTGCCGGTGCTGCGCGACCCCGACGGCTACATCTACTTCAAGGAGGAGGTCGGCGGCCTGGTGATGGGCGGCTTCGAGCCGGATGCGAAGCCCTGGGGCATGGACGGCATCCCGGCCGAGTTCGAGTTCCAGCTGCTGCCCGATGACTGGGACCAGTTCGAGCCGCTGATGAAAGGTGCGCTGGACCGCGTGCCGGCGCTGCAGACCGCGGAGATCAAGACCTTCCTGAACGGCCCCGAGAGCTTCACGCCGGACGCCAACTTCATCCTTGGCCCGGCGCCGGGGCTGCACGGCCTCTATGTCGGCGCCGGCTTCAACTCCATGGGCATCGCCTGCGCCGGCGGCGCCGGGCGGCACCTGGCGGAGTGGATGATCGAGGGCGAGCCCTCGCTGGATCTGTGGCCCGTCGATATCCGCCGCTTCGCCGGCTTCAACGGCAACCGACGCTGGCTGCACGACCGGGTGAAGGAGACGCTCGGCCTGCACTACGCGATGCCCTGGCCGAACCGGGAGCTGGACAGCGCGCGGCCGACGCGCCGCTCCCCGCTGCACGACCGCCTGGCCGCGCGCGGCGCGGTGTTCGGGTCGAAGATGGGCTGGGAGCGCGCGCTGTTCTTCGCAGCCGACAGAGACGCGCGGGGGATCGGCTACGGCTTCGGCCGCGGCGCCTGGTTCGCGCCAGCCGCCGCGGAGCACCACGCGGCGCGCGAGGGTGTCGCGCTGTTCGACATGACGTCCTTCGCCAAGCTGCTGCTGCAGGGCCGCGATGCGGAAGCGGTGCTGCAGCGCCTCTGCGCGGCTGACATGGCCGTGCCGGTCGGGCGCAGCGTCTACACGCCCATGCTGAACGCCCGCGGCGGCTTCGAGAGCGACCTGACGGTGGCGCGGATCGCGCAGGACGGTTTCCTGATCCTCACCGGCACCGCGCAGGCCACGCGCGACGCGGACTGGATCCGTCGCCACATGCCGCCGGAGGCCCACGCGATGCTGACCGACGTGACCTCCGCCTATGCCGTTCTCGCGCTGTCGGGCCCGCGGTCGCGCGAGCTGCTGGCCCGTGCCGGTGCGCAGGGGCTGGACGACCTGCCCTTCGGCGCCTTCCGCGCGGTGGATGTGGGCTATGCCACGGCGCTGGCGTGCCGGCGCGGCTACACCGGTGAACTCGGCTACGAGCTCTACGTGCCGACCGAATTCGCGCTGACGGCCCATGACGGGCTGGTCGAGGCCGGTGCCGACCTCGGCCTGCGCCATGCGGGCTACGCTGCGCTGGACTCGCTGCGGATCGAGAAGGGCTTCCGCGCCTGGGGCCGCGAGCTGGGGCCGGACGACACGCCCTGGGACGCCGGCATGGGCTTCGCCGTCGCGCTGGGGAAGGGCGTGGACTTCATCGGCCGCGACGCGCTGATCGCGGCCCGCGGCAGGCCGCGGCAGAGGCGCCTGGTCTCGCTGCTGGCCATGTCGCCGGACGGCCCGCTCGCCTGGGGCGGCGAGTTGCTGCTGCGCGACGGAGAGCCGGTCGGCGATGTCACTTCCGCCGCCCATGGCCACACGCTCGGAGGCGTCGTCGCGCTGGCCTGGGTGCGCGCGGAGGACGCGATCGACCAGGCCTGGCTGGATGCCAGGCCCCTGGTCCTCGACATCGGCGGTGAGCGGGTGCCGGTGCGCGCCTCGCTGCGTCCCTTCCACGACCCGGACGGGCGCCGGATGCGCGCGTGACCGGCATGGACCCGACCGTCTTCGCCGCGGTGCTGGCCGCGGCGGTGGCGCATGCGGGCTGGAACGCGCTGGCGAAGCGCGCGCTCGATCCAGTGCTGGGCGTGACGCTGATCGTGGTGCTGGCCGGCGTCGTCGCGCTGCCCTTCCTGCCGGTGGTCGGGCTGCCCGCCGCAGCGTCGCTGCCCTTCGTCGCGGCCTCCGTCGCGCTGCATTTCGGCTATAACTTGGTGCTCGCGGAGGCCTACAGGACGGGCGGGCTCGGGCTGGTCTATCCCATCGCGCGCGGCGCGGCGCCGGCCATCGTGGCGCTGGCCGGCGCGGTGCTGTTCGACGAGGTGCCCGGCGCGGGCGGGATCGCGGGCGTCGCGCTCATCGTCGCCGGCGTGGCTGCCATGTCGGTGCGGCGTCCCGCCGACCTGCTCCATGCGGACCGGCGCGCCGTCGGCTTCGCGCTCGCGACGGCCGGCTTCATCGCGTCCTACACGCTGGTGGACGGGCAGGGATCGAGGCTGTCCGGCAATCCGCACGGCTATGCCGTGCTGCTCTTCGTCATCGACGGGCTGGTCACGGCCTGCTTCCTGGCCGCCCGGCGCGGCCTGGCGCCGTTCCGCGTGGCGCCGCGCACGCTCGGCCCGGCGCTGTTCGGCGCGGCGATGCAGCTGATGGGCTACTGGATCGTGATCTGGGCGATGGCCTCCGCGCCCATCGCGCTGGTCGCCGCGCTGCGCGAGACAAGCGTGCTGTTCGCGGCGATCCTGGCGGTGGTGGTGCTGCGAGAGCCGATCGCGCCGTTCCGCCTTGTCGCGGCGGGCGTCATCCTGGCGGGCGCGCTGCTGATCCGCCTGGGCTGAGCGCCGGGGCGACGCCGGCGGCCAGGAAGGCGCGCACCAGCGGAAGCCGCCGGCGCTCCTCCAGGCAGACCACGTACTCGGCCACAGCCAGGTCGGCATCCGCCACCAGCACGCGGGCGAGGCCGGGCTGCGCCGGCAGTTCCGCCTCGAAGCTCACGCCGATGCCGAAGCCGGCCAGCACCGCCTCGCGCACGGCCTCGCGGCTCTGCACCTCGAGCAGCGCGCGCGGGCGGATGCCGGCCTCGGACAGGCGGGCCTCGAAGACCTCCCGCGTGATGGAGCCGCGTTCGCGGATGACCAGGTCCTGGGCGGCGAGCGCGGCGATCGGCACGCTGCCGGCACGGGCCATCGCATGGTCGTCGCGCACAAACAGCACCAGCCGGTCGGCCCGCAGCAGCCGGCTGTGCAGTCGCGGGTCGGAGCTGCGGCGCGCCGTCACCGCCACATCGGCATGATGGTCCAGCACGCGGCCGATGACGTCAGACGAATTGCCGATAGCGAGCGAGAAGGTCAGGCCCTCGTGCCGTTCCCGGATGCGCGCCAGGATGGGCATGACATGGGATGCGCTGTCGGCGGCGATGCGCAGGTGCCCGCGCGTCAGCGTCGCCGCACCCGCCAGCAGCGCCCGCGCCTCCTCCTCCGCCGCGAGGAGCCGTGCGGTGATGGCGTGCAGGCTCTGGCCGAGCGGCGTGAGCCGTGCGCCACGGCCGCGCCGGTCGAACAGCGCGACGCCATAGGTGGCTTCCAGACCCTTCACCTGGGCCGAGAGCGTCGGCTGGCTGACGCTGCCCGCACGGGCAGCGGCGGAGAAGGATCCGGCCTCAGCCACCTGGTGGAAGGCGCGCAGCGCCGTCGCGATGCCCATCCCAGGAGGCTCCCCATCCCATAGATCAGTTCTATGTCGCGCATCGAAACAGAATATTGGACCGATAGGAAGCGGCCGAGCAGACTGTCGCACCGTTCAGTCCGGAGGGTCCTGTCATGACCGCCTCGCCCGCCGCGCACCGCGCTGCCTCCGAAACCGGCGACCCCTTCCTGCTCACCCCGGGCCCGCTGACCACCTCGCGCAGCGTGAAAGCCGTGATGGTGCATGACTGGGGCTCGCGCGACGCCGAGTTCCTGCGCATCAACCGGGAGGTCCTCGACCGACTGCCGGCCATCGCGCACGCCGCGGCGACGCATGTGACCGTGCCTGTCCAGGGATCCGGGACCTTCGCGGTGGAGGCGATGCTGACCAGCCTGGTGCCGCCGGATGGCGAGGTGCTGGTGCTGATCAACGGCGCCTATGGCCATCGCGCCAAGCGCATCCTGGAGATCGCCCGCCGTCGCACCGTGGTGCACGAGACCTCGGAGGACACCCCGCCCGACCTGGCCGCGGTGGAGCGGATCCTCGCCGCGACGCCCTCGATCACGCATGTCTTCGCGGTGCATTGCGAGACCACCTCCGGCATCCTCAACCCGGTCGCGGAGATCGGCGCGCTGGCCGCGCGGCACGGCAAGTCCTTCCTGCTGGATTCCATGTCGGCCTTCGGCGCCCTGCCGCTGGACGCCAACGCCGTGCATGCGGACGCCATCGCCGCATCCTCGAACAAGTGCATCGAAGGCGTCCCGGGCCTGGGCTTCGTGCTGTGCCGGCGCGACGTGCTGGCGGCGGCGAAGGGGAATGCGACGACGCTGGTGCTGGATCTGCACGACCAGTGGCAGGCCTTCGAGAAGACCGGCCAGTACCGCTTCACGCCGCCGATTCACGTCATCGTGGCCTTCCACCAGGCGCTGGAGGAGTTCCTGGCGGAAGGCGGACAGCCCGGCCGCCATGCGCGCTACGCCGGCAACTGCAAGGTGCTGGTGGACGGGATGCGCGCGCTGGGCTTCCGCACGCTGCTGCCGGATGCCCTTCAGGCGCCGATCATCGTCACCTTCCACATGCCCAAGGACCCGCGCTTCGTCTTCCAGCGCTTCTACGACTCACTGAAGGACCGAGGCTACGTGATCTACCCGGGCAAGCTGACGGTCGCCGACAGTTTCCGCATCGGCTGCATCGGACGCCTGCATCGCGAGCAGATGGAAGGCGCGCTGGCCGCCATACGCGAGGCGCTGGCGGAGTTCGGCATGGCCGACGCCGCGATGGCCGCCTGAGGGAGACGCTGCCATGAACTTCCATCGCCGCCTCGGTGCCGTCGAGGCGAATGGCCGCACCTACAGGATCCCGACGACGCCGACCGTGGTGGTCTGCGTGGACGGATCGGAGCCCGGCTACATCGAGGCCGCGATCGCCGCAGGCGTCGCGCCGAACCTGGCACGGATCATGCAAAGCGGCACGAGCACAACGGCCCTGTCCGCGATGCCGAGCTTCACCAACCCGAACAACATCTCCATCATCACCGGGCGCCCGCCTGCCGTGCACGGCATCGCCGGCAACTACTTCTACGACCCGGCGACGGGCGAGGAAGTCATGATGAACGACCCGCGCTTCCTGCGCGTCGGCACCATCATGAAGGCCCTGCAGGATGGCGGAGCGAAGGTCGCGGTGGTGACGGCCAAGGACAAGCTGCGCGCACTGCTCGGCTTCGGCCTGGACTATGGCGCCGGAACCGCTGTCGCCTTCTCCTCCGAGAAGGCGGACAAGGTCAGCCTGGAGACGAACGGCATCGCGGATGCGCTCGCCCTGACCGGCATGCCGGTGCCCGACGTCTATTCGGCCGAGCTCTCGGAATTCGTCCTGGCAGCGGGGGGCCGGCTGCTGGAGACGATGCGGCCGGACGTCATGTACCTCTCGACCACCGACTACGTGCAGCACAAGGCCGCGCCCGGCTCCGCGGTGGCGAACAGCTTCTACGCGATGCTCGACCGCCATGTCGGCCGGCTGGATGACGCGGGCGCGGTGGTGGTGCTGACGGCGGACCACGGCATGAACGACAAGCACCTGCCGGACGGCTCCCCGGACGTGCTCTACCTGCAGGACCTGTTCGACACCTGGACCGGCGAAGGAGCCTCGCGCGTCATCCTGCCGATCACCGATCCCTATGTCGTGCACCACGGGGCGCTGGGCTCCTTCGCCACCGTCTACCTGCCGGCCGGCGCCGACGTCGGCGCGCTGATCGGCCGGCTGCGCGCGCAAGAGGGCGTGGATGTCGCGCTGGACAAGGCCGAGGCCTGCGCGCGCTTCGAACTGCCGCCCGATCGGATCGGCGACATCGTCGTGGTCTCCACCCGCCACAAGGCACTCGGCACCAGCCGCGACCGGCACGACCTGTCCGGCCTGACGGAGCCTCTGCGCTCCCATGGCGGCCTGACGGAGCAGGTGGTGCCGATGATCGCGAACCGCAGGGTCGCCTTCCGGGACGGCCATGTATTGCGCAACTTCGACGTCTTCGACGTCGCGCTGAACCTGGTGCAGCCGTCGTGAACGTGCAGGCCAAGCCCCCCCTCCGCCGCGAGGCGATGCGCATCGCCGGCCGCAAGGTGACGACCGACGAGACGGTGGAGGTGTTCAACCCCTGGAACGGCCAGCTGGTGGGCACGGTCCCCGCCGCGCGGCCCGAGCATGTGCGGGATGCCTTCGCCCGGGCGCGCGCCTTCACGCCGAAGCTGACACGCTACGAGCGGCAGCAGATCCTGCTGCGCACGGCGGAGGCGCTGCGCGACCGGAAGGAGGAGTTCGCCCGCCTCATCACGGCCGAATCCGGCCTGTGCTGGAAGGACTCGCTCTACGAGGCGAGCCGCGCCTACGACGTCTATTCCTTCGCCGCGCAGCTCGCGATCCTCGACGACGGGGAGACCTATGCGTGCGACATCAGCCCGATGGGCAAGCGTCGCAAGATCTTCACGATGCGCGTGCCGCTCTCCGGCGTAATTTCCGCCATCACGCCCTTCAACCACCCCCTGAACATGGTCAGCCACAAGCTTGCGCCGGCGATCGCCACGAACAACCGCGTGGTGCTGAAGCCGACGGAGCTGACGCCCCTGACCGCGCTCGCGCTGGCCGATGTGCTGTACGAGGCCGGGCTGCCGCCGGAGATGCTCTCGGTCGTCACCGGGAACCCGGCCAGCATGGGCGATGCGATGATCACCGACCCCGATGCGGAGCTGATCACCTTCACGGGCTCCGTGCGCGTCGGGAAATACATCGCCGCGAAGGCCGGCTACCGGCGCGTCGTGCTGGAGCTCGGCGGCAACGACCCGCTGATCGTCATGGAGGATGCCGACCTCGACAAGGCGGCGGAGCTGGCGGTGCAGGGCGCGACCAAGAACTCCGGCCAGCGCTGCACGGCGGTGAAGCGCATCCTGGTGGTCGAGAGCGTGGCCGAGGAGTTCTCCCGCCTCGTGCTGGTCAAGGCGCGCAAGCTCGTCGCCGGCGATCCCATGGACCCGACGGTCGATGTCGGCACCGTCATCCACGAACGCGCGGCCAGCGAGTTCGAACGCCGCGTGAACGACGCGGTGGCGCAGGGCGCGCGGCTGCTGCACGGCAACGACCGCCGGGGCGCGCTCTATCCGCCGACCGTGGTGGACCACGTCCCGCACGACGCGGAGCTGGTGCGGGAGGAGACCTTCGGCCCGGTGATCCCCATCCTGCGCTGCCCGAACGACATCGCGGAGGTGATCCGCATCTCGAACTCGACCGCCTACGGCCTGTCCTCCGGCGTCTGCACGAACCGACTCGACTACGTGACGCGTTTCGTGAACGAATTGGAGGTCGGCACCGTGAATGTCTGGGAGGTGCCGGGCTATCGCATCGAGATGTCGCCGTTCGGCGGCGTGAAGGACTCCGGCCTCGGGCACAAGGAGGGCGTGGTGGAGGCAATGAAGAGCTTCACCACGATCCGCACCTACTCGCTGCCCTGGCCGGCGTAGCAGGACAGGCAGAACGACAACGGAGGGGCTTCGACGATGAGGCGTTGGCTGCTGGCGGCGGGGGCGGCTCTGGCCCTCGCATTCGGGTCCGGGACTGCGGACGCGCAGACCCGCACGCGCGTGACGATCTACACGGCGCTCGAGAACGAGCAGCTCGCGCCCTTCAAGCAGGCGATCGAGGCCGCGGTGCCCGGCGTCGAGGTGGTGTGGGTACGCGATTCCACCGGCGTCATCACCGCCCGCATCCTGGCGGAGCGCGAGAACCCGCGAGCCGACATGATCATGGGCCTCGCCGCCTCCTCCCTGCTGCTGTTCGAGGGGATGAACCTGCTGGAGCCCTACACGCCCGCCGGCGCGGAGGCGCTGAAGCCCGCCTTCCGCGACACCACGCCGCCCGTGACCTGGACCGGCATGGACGCCTTCCTCGGCGTGATCTGCTACAACACCGTGGAAGGCCGCCGCGCCAACACCACCGCACCGACCAGCTGGCGCGACC
The DNA here is from genome assembly GCF_027856955.1 of Falsiroseomonas oryzae. Classification (GTDB taxonomy): domain Bacteria; phylum Pseudomonadota; class Alphaproteobacteria; order Acetobacterales; family Acetobacteraceae; genus Falsiroseomonas; species Falsiroseomonas oryzae. The sequence continues at coordinate 27,510 of NZ_JAPSMD010000008.1, forward strand.
TGACGCGGCCGGAGTTCCGCGGTCGGCTGGTCATGCCGCATCCTGCCTCCTCCGGCACGGGCTACCTGATGGTGGCCATGTGGCTGCAGATGATGGGCGAGGAGCAGGGCTGGCGCTTCATGGACGCGCTGCACGAGAACATGGCCGTCTACACCCATTCCGGCTCCGCCCCCTGCGTGCAGGCCGCGCGCGGGGAGCGCGTGGCCGGCATCTCGCTCGACATGCGCGGCGCGCGGGAGCGCACCCAGGGCGCGCCGATCGAGGTCATCATCCCCGCCGAGGGCACGGGCTGGGACATGGAGGCGGTCTCCATCGTGCGCGGCACGCGCAACCTCGACGCGGCGCGTCGCATCGCCGACTGGGCGGCCACGCGCGGCGCCAACGAGCTGTACAGCAGGTTCTACGCGGTCGTCGCCTTCCCCGGCGTGACCAACACGCCGCCCAACTACCCCGCCAATGCCGAGGAGCGGATGTTCCGCAACGACTTCACCTGGATGGCGCAGAACCGGGAGCGCATCCTGGCCGAGTGGTCGCGCCGCTACGAATCCAAGGCGGCGCCGCGCAACTGAGGCGACCAGGGGCGCGGGTCCGCCGGGCCCGCGCCTCCGCTTGGCGACAGGGGGCTCCGATGACGACCGCGTTCCGCTTCGAGCCGCCGGCGGGCGAGATGCCTGCCGCGGCCGGCCGCACGGCCGCCCCAGCCTTCCTGCGGGTGCGCAGCCTGACTCGCCGCTTCGGCAGTTTCACCGCGCTCGACCGCATCGACCTGGAGGTCGCGCGCGGGGAGTTCGTCTGCTTCCTGGGCCCTTCTGGCTGCGGCAAGACCACGCTGCTGCGGACCATCGCCGGCCTCGACCGCCAGGACGAGGGCAGCATCGAGATCGGCGGCCGCGACGTCTCCACCGCACCGCCCGCCGACCGCGACTTCGGTATCGTGTTCCAGTCCTACGCGCTGTTCCCGAACCTGACCGTCACCGACAATGTCGGCTACGGCCTGGTGAACCGTCGGATGCCGCGCGCCGCCATCGCCGCCCGCGTCGCGGAACTGCTGCGGCTGGTCGGACTGCCGGACCAGGGCAGGAAGTTTCCCGTGCAGCTCTCCGGCGGGCAGCAGCAGCGTGTGGCGCTGGCCCGCGCACTTGCGACCTCGCCGGGCCTGCTGCTGCTCGACGAGCCGCTCTCCGCCCTGGATGCGCGCGTCCGGCTTCACCTGCGCGAGGAAATCCGGGCCCTCCAGCGCCGCCTCGGCGTCACCACCATCATGGTCACCCACGACCAGGAGGAGGCGCTGGCGATGGCCGACCGCATCGTGGTGATGAACCACGGCGTGATCGAGCAGATCGGCACGCCGGAGGAGATCTACCGCCGCCCGGCCAGCGCCTTCGTCGCGGACTTCGTCGGCACGATGACCTTCTTCGAGGCGACCGCCGCCGGCCCCGGCCAGGTGCGCGTCGGCACGCGCGGCCTGCGCGTGGATGCCGGCGCGACAGGCTTTCCCGCCGACGGCACGCCCCTGCGCCTCGGCCTGAGGCCGGAGGAGGTACGGATTCGCGGCGTGACGACGGGCGACGACAACGCCTTCGAGGCGTTGGTCGAGGACTTGGAGTTCCTGGGTCCCTTCTGCCGCGCCCGCCTGTCCGCGCGCGACGCGCCGGGCTTCGAACTGCTTGCGGATTTCTCGGCCAACCTGATGCGCGACCTCGACATCGCCTGCGGCGCCGTACTGCGCATCGCGCTGCCGCCGGGCTCGCTGCGCGTCTTTCCGCGGCGCGATGACCGGGGCGGCAACGGGGCACCGGCATGAGTGCCACAACCGTCACGGCCGCCCCCCCGCGCCGGCTGCTGACGGAGGAGCGCGTCGCGACCGGGCTGGTCGGTCTGCTGTGCCTGCTGCTGCTGCTGGCGATCGCGCTGCCGCTCTGGGCGCTGCTGTCCAAGAGCTTCCTGGACGACCAGGGTCGGTTCGTCGGCCTGGCGAACTACGCGCGGTATTTCGCGACGCCGGTGCTGGTGCAGTCGCTGCTCAACAGCCTGTTCGTGGCGACCCTGGCGACGACCATCGTCATCCCCCTTGCCTTCCTCTACGCCTATGCGCTGACGCGCAGCCGCATGCCGGCCAAGGGCCTGTTCTACGCGCTGGCGTTGCTGCCGATCTTCGCGCCCTCGCTGCTGCCTGCCCTGTCGCTCGTCTATATCTTCGGCAACCAGGGATTCCTGAAGGATCTCCTGTTCGGTGCCTCGATCTACGGCCCGATCGGCATCGTGATGGCCCAGGTATTCTACTGCTTGCCCCACGCGACGATGATCCTCGTCGCGGCGCTCGGCCTGGCCGACGGGCGGCTCTACGAGGCAGCGAAGTCCCTCGGCACGACACGCTGGCGCATGTTCCGCACGGTCACGCTGCCGGGCGCGCAATACGGCCTGGTCTCGGCGGCGGTCGTGGTGTTCACGCTGGTGATCACCGATTTCGGCATCGCAAAGGTGATCGGCGGGCAGTTCAACGTGCTGGCCACGGACGCGTACAAGCAGGTGGTGGGCCAGCAGAACTTCGCCATGGGCGCAGTCGTGGGCATGGTGCTTCTGGTTCCGGCCGTGCTCGCCTTCTTCGTGGACCGCCTGCTGCGCCGCCGGCAGGTGGCACTGCTCTCAGCGCGCGCGGTGCCCTATGCCCCGCAGCCGGAACGCCGGCGCGACCTGCTGCTGCTGGGCTACTGCATCCTGGTCGGCGGCCTCGTGGCCGCCGTGCTCGGCGTCGCGGTCTGGGCCTCCTTCATCCGCTACTGGCCCTACAACCTGTCGTTCACGCTGGCCAACTATGCCTTCGCGGAGTTCGACCCGGATGGCTGGCAGCCCTATCTCAACTCGCTCTGGGTGGCGGGGCTGACGGCCGCCATCGGCACCCCGCTGGTCTTTGTTGGCGCCTATCTGCTGGAGAAGACCAGGGCGGTGCCGCTCGGCCGGGCGTTGGCGCAGTTGCTTGCCATGCTGCCGATGGCGGTGCCGGGTATGGTGCTCGGCCTGGGCTACGTCTTCTTCTTCAACGCGCCGTGGAACCCGCTCGGCATCCTCTACGGCACCGTCGCCATCCTCGCGCTGAACTGCCTGGCGCATTTCTACACCGTCGCGCACATCACGGCGGTGACCGCGCTCAAGCAGATCGACGGCGAGTTCGAGGCGGTCTCGGCCTCCCTGCAGGTGCCCTTCTGGGTCACGCTGCGCCGGGTGACTGTGCCGATATGCCTGCCCGCCATCCTGGACATCGCAGTCTATCTGTTCGTCAACGCACTCACCACGGTCTCGGCCGTGATCTTCCTCTACGGGCCGGGCACGAAGCTGGCGTCGATCGCTATCGTGCACATGGACGAGGCCGGCGCGATCGCGGCAGCCGCGGCGATGGCGACCTGCATCGTCGCGACGGCGATCGGCGTGAAGCTGCTGCACCTGCTGCTCGACGCCGTGCTGTTCGGGCGGGCCCAACGCTGGCGCGCCAGGTAGGACCGGCCGGCCGATCAGGCTTGGCGTCGCCGCCGCCGGGCGACTACCCTCGTTGCGGACACGGGAGACCCGCGCATGATGATCCGGATCGGACGGCGCGCCGCTGGGCTGCTGGCACTCTCGGCGCTGCCGGCCCGGGCACAGGACGGCTTCCCGACGCGGCCGCTCAGCCTCATCGTCCCGCTGCCGCCGGGCGGAACCACGGACGCCATCAGCCGGGCCTTCGCCGCCCGCATGGCCGACAACCTCCGCCAGCCCGTGGTGATGGACAACCGGCCGGGCGCTGGGGCCAGCGTGGCCTACGCCCACGCCGCGCGCGTCACGCCGGACGGCTACACGCTGCTGATGGGCATCAACTCCCTCGCCGTGAACCCGGCGCTGCGGCAGGACCTGACCTACGCGCCGATGCGCGACTTCGCCGCTGTCTCGCTCGTGGCCCGCGGCGCCTTCGTGCTGGCCGTGCATCCGGACCTGCCGGCACGCAGCGTGGCGGAACTGGTCGCGCTGGCGAAGGCCAGCCCCGGGCGCCTCGACCAGGCCTCGACCGGCGTGGGCTCGCTGAACCATCTGGCGGGGGCACTGTTCCAGCGGCGCGCCGAGGTGACGTTCAATCACGTGCCGTACAGAGGCGGGGCGCAGGCCACCGCGGATGTCCTGGCCGGGCGGGTGCCGGTGATCTTCCTGGCGATCCTGGAGGCGCTGCCCTATGTGCGCGACGGCCGGCTGCGCGCCCTGGCCGTAACCTCGCCGGACCGCCTGGCGGTGCTGCCGGATGTGCCCACCATCGCCGAGTCCGGCCTCCCGGGCTATGCGGTGGAATTCTGGCAGGGGATCTTCGTGCCCGCCGCAACACCGCCCGCCGTCGTCGCGCGGCTGAACGCAGCCGCGCGCGCGGCCGCGAGTGATACGGCGCTGGTCCAGGACATGGCCGCCCGCGGCATCGCCATCGCCGCGTCATCGCCCGACGAGTTGCGCGCGCTTCTGTCGCGCGAGACGGGCGAGTGGGCGGAACTGGTCCGGGCCACCGGGATCACCGCCGATTAGGCGGCGAGCGGCCTGAGTGTGCACGCCGCAGGCGGGCACGCCAGGCCGTGGATCGCCGCCTAACCGCCAGCGCGATCCGCGTGGCGGCGCGCGGCGTCAGCCATCCGCGTTGATGCCGAGCTACAAGGCCGGCCGGCCCGCAGGGGTCCGATAGCCCAGCAGGCCCGCATCCGGCGCGGCCTAGCCTCGGCGGCGAGTTGTGGGCGGAGTATCTGGAGCGCTGCGACGCGCTCGGTCAGGTCGCCCTGTCGGAGTGACCAACGGGATAGTCGCCGGCGGCCCTGGCTTTCGGCGGAACCTCGCCGCGTCCGCGCAGGGCGAGCTGGATCGCGCGCTCGACGACCTCGCCGACGCGGCGCGCGCCCTGGCTCAGCGGACGATCGGCCGAGACGGCGAGCGCGATGGGCCGGCGCAGCACCGGCTCGACGATCCGGCGCGCGATCAGGCTGCCGTCGCGGATCTCCTCCCGCACGGCGGCGAAAGGGAGGATGGTGAACCGGTCGCCGTCGCGCACCAGCTCCTTCATGTGCACCAGGGATTCAATCTCAACCCCGACATGCAGCGCGACTCCGGCCTGGGCGACCGCCGCCTCGATGTGCTGGCGCAACCCGTGCTCGCGGCTCGGCAGCACGAGGGGCAGCGCGGCCAGTTCCGCCATCGGGATGGAGGCCCGATCCTCCTCATGGCCCAGGCGCGCGGCGATCAGGTAGAGATCCTCCGTCAGGATGGGCGAGATCTTCAGCCCCGGCGCGCCATCCACCTTGTAGAGCACGGCAAGGTCGATCCGGCCGGAGGCGAGCCACTCCTGCAGATAGCCGCTCATGCTCTCGACCACCCGCAGGCGGAGTCCAGGGAATCGACGGCTCACCTCGCGCACGATGGGCACGGTGAGATGCAGCGCGACCGTGGTCGGCAGCCCCAGCGCGACCTCCCCGACCGGATCCCCGGTGCGGGATCGCGCCTCCGTCCGTATCTGCTCGACCTGCCGGAGGATGGCCGCACCCTGACCGACCACCATCGTGCCGAGATCCGTGAGCCGTACGCCGAAGCTGCCACGCAGGAACAGCTCGCCGCCAAGCTCGAGTTCCAGTTCGCGCATCCGCTGGCTCAGCGAGGGCTGCGAAAGTCCCAGGACCCGCGCCGCGCGCGAGAAGCTGCCCTCCTCGGCGATCGCCTGGAGGTATCGGAGCTGCTTCAGGTCCATTATCGCTGTCTCGCTCCTCCCCGCTCCCTATAGGCTGCACCTATGGGGCTGTGCAACGCCGGCGCCTTCCGCCGTACTGACGTCCCATGCAAGCGTCCCCGGCGGGAGGAGGGTCCAATGACGGATCTGAGCGGCCTGCTCGTCGTCGCCGTGGAGCAGGCGGTCGCGGCGCCCTATTGCAGCTGCCGGCTGGCGGATGCCGGCGCGCGCGTCATCAAGGTGGAGCGCAGGGAAGGCGACTTCGCGCGCGGCTACGACCGGCACGTGAACGGCCAGAGCACCTATTTCGTCTGGCTCAATCGCGGAAAGGAGTCCCTCGCCCTCGACCTGAAGGCGCCGGACGACCAGGACCTGCTGCGGCGCATCGTCGCGCGCGCCGATGTCTTCCTGCAGAACCTGGCCCCGGGCGCCCTGGGGCGGCTCGGACTGGACTCCGCGACGCTGCGCGCACGGCATCCCCGGCTGATCACCTGCGACATCTCCGGCTATGGCGAGAGCGGGCCGTTCAGCGATCTCAAGGCCTATGACCTGCTGGTGCAGGCCGAGAGCGGCCTGTGCTCGGTGACCGGCGACGCCAACGGCCCGGCGCGGGTCGGCGTCTCGGTCTGCGACATCGCAGCCGGCATGAACGCGCATGCCGCGATCCTGCAGGCGCTGTACGCGCGCGAGCGGACGGGACAGGGCCGCGCCATCAAGGTATCGCTGTTTTCCGGCATGGCGGAATGGATGAACGTGCCATTCCTGCAGCGCCGCTACGGCGGTGAGATCCCGCCGCGGCCAGGGCTCGCCCATCCCTCCATCGCGCCCTATGGCGTGTTTCCGGTGCGCGACGGCCTGGTGCTGATCTCCATCCAGAACGAACGCGAATGGACGCGCTTCTGCGCCGAGGTGATGGGCGATCCCTCGCTGGCCACGGATCCGCTGTTCCACGACGGGCCTGCGCGGGTGCGCAATCGCGCCGACCTCGACGGGCGCATCGCGGCCTGCTTTGCCCAGCTCACGCTCGCCGAGGCTGCGTCCCGCCTGAAGGCGGCGGAGGTCGCCTTCGGGCGTCTCAACGACATCGACGGCCTGATCGCCCATCCGCAGCTGAGGAAGGTCGCCTACGACACGCCGCAGGGCATCGTCGAAGTGATCGCCCCGGCCGCCGAGATCGTGGGAGACGATGTCGCGTTGCGTCCCGTGCCGCAGGTGGACGCGCATGGCGCCGCGATCCGGGCCGAGTTCCGCGCGGAGGGTGCCGTCGCCTGAGACGCCGCGCCCAGCCGTTCAACAAGGCCGGACCAGAAGGCCGGCCGCTTCCGAGGGAGACCGCCCATGTCGTCATCGTTCCAGCTCGGCCGCCGCCAGGCGCTTGCCGCCGGCTTCGGCTCCGTCCTGCTGCCATCCGCGCTCTCGGCGCAGGCCCCGGCGCAGCGGCCGTCGGAGATCAAGATCGGCATCACCACCTTCCTCTCCGGCCCTGCCTCCGTGTTCGGCGTGCCGGGCCGCAACGCGGCCGAGATGCTGGCCGAGGAGATCAACCGGGAAGGCGGCATCGGCGGCGTGCCGGTGCGCCTCTTCTTCGTGGACGAGGCGCCCGGCATCGACCATCTGGTCGGCGAGTTCCGCCGCCTGGTGCAGAACGAGCGCGTGGACGTGATGTTCGCCTCGATCTCGTCGGGCTCCTGCCTGGCGTGCACGCCGCTCGGCGAGGAGCTGCGGAAGGTGACGCTGCTGTGGGACTGCGGGACGCAGCGCATCTTCGAGGAGCGGCGCTACCAGTATGCCTTCCGCACCCAGGCGAATGCGACGCCGGAGATCCTGGCGCCGCTGCTCTACCTGCTGAAGACGCGCCCGGACTTCCGGACCGTCGCCGTGCTGAACCAGGACTACGCCTGGGGTCGTGACAGCTGGGAGATCTGGAAGACCGCGATGGACGCGCTGAAGCCCGGCACGCGCGTGGTCGCCGAGCTGTTCCCGCGCTTCGGCGCCACCGACTTCTCGGCCGAGGTCACGCGCCTGCTGGCGCTGCGCCCCGACGTGATCCTCTCCACCAGCTGGGGCGGCGAGCTCGACACCTTCATCCGCCAGGCCGCAGAGCGGCGCCTCTTCGAGCGCTCGACCTTCGTGCTGCCGCTCGCCGAATCCTCGCTTGAGCGCGTCGGTCGCAGCCTGCCCGCCGGACACATCGTCGGCAGCCGCGGTGACCACTGGCACCAGCACCCGCGCCCGGCGAACCCGCAGGCCCTGCAGCGCTTCGTGGAAGGCTACCGCCGCCGCTACAACGCCTATCCGATCTACCCGACCTATCACATGGCGCAGGCCTTCAGCGCGCTCCGCGCGGCCCATGCGAAGGCGATGCAGGCGAATGGTGGCAACTGGCCATCCGACGCCCAGCTCGCAGCCGCCTTCCCCGGCCTGGAGTTCGAGACCCCGACCGCGCGCATGCGCATCCGGGAGGACGGCCAGGGGCTTGAGCCGCAGCTCATCGGCACCACCCTCCACAGCGACCGCTTCCCCTTCGCCGTGATGGACAACATGGTGGTCTTCCCGCCCGAGCTGGTGACGGCGCCGGTCGGCCAGAACAGCGTGGCCTGGCTGCGCACGCTGACGCCCGACATGGTGAACCGGGTCCCAGACCCGATCCGCGCCGGCTGATCCGGCAAGGCCGCTTCGCATGGGCGACTGGCTCGAACAGAACGGCGCGCTGCTCGGCCTCGCGCTGCTGGACGGAATCGCGAGCGCCGCGCTGATCTTCATGGTCGCCGTCGGGCTCAACCTGGTGTTCGGCGTGCTCCGCGTGCTGAACGTGGCGCATGGCAGCCTGTTCGCGATCGGCGCCTACGCGGCGGCCTCGATCGGTCTCTTCGCCGCCTCGGCGGGACTGCCTGGCTGGGCATCCCTGCTGGCGCTCCTGCTGGCCGCGATGCTGGTCGGGCTGGTGCTCGGCCCGCTGATCGAGCAGCTTCTGCTGAGACGGGTCTATGGCGAGGAGCCGGTGCTGCAGCTCCTCGTGACCTTCGCGCTCTTCATGATCCTGGAGGACGCGCAGAAGCTGGTCTGGGGGGTGCAGCCGGTCTCCTTCAGCGTGCCGGTTTCGTTGATGGGCACGGTGGACGTGCCCTTCGGCACCGATGTGATCCCCTACAACACCTATCAGGTCGTGCTGCTGCCGGCGGTGGCGGTCGTGACGCTGGTCGGGCTGGCGCTGTTCCTCCGCCGGACGCTGACCGGCCGCGTGATCCTGGCCGTCACGACGGACCGGGAGGCCGCGACCGCGATGGGCATCGACGCGCGGCGCGTCTACCTCCTCACCTTCACCTTCGGCGCCATGCTGGCCGCGCTGGGCGGCGCGCTGTCCACGCCGACGGCCTCGCTCGTGCCGGGGATCGGAGCGTCCACCATCGTGCTCTCCTTCGCCGTGGTCGCGACCGCCGGCCTCGGCCAGATCGAGGGCGCGGCGCTGACCGCGCTGATGATCGGCATCGGCCGCTCAGTCGCCGTCACCTTCGCGCCGGAGCTGGAGGTGGTGGTCCCCTACATCATCATGGTCGCGGTCCTGCTGGTGCGCCCGCAGGGCCTGTTCGGCGTGGTGGAGACAAGACGGGTATGAGATGCCCTCAGACGCCGGGCCCGGTCTCCGGCTGCGTCACGCCGAAGGCGTGCCCTCGGCATGACGCTTCGCGCAAGCCACGGCCGCACTGGCAGAAGAGGCCGTCTGTGCGCGGGCCGCGCTTGCGGCCTCGGCCCGCGGAGCTTGCCGCATGACCCTTCCCCGCATCGAGCTGCTGCTCGCCCTGCTCGGCGCCGCGGCAATGGTCCTCGCCGCCATGGCCACGCCGTGGATGAAGTTCGTGCTGACCATCGCGCTGGCGAAGGGCATCGCGGTGCTCGGCATCATGCTGCTGCTGCGCGCCGGCCAGGTCAGCTTCGGGCACGCGCTCTACGTGGCACTCGGCGCCTATGCGGTCGCGTTCCTGGCACCTGCCTTGCCCGACGCGGCGCTGCTGCTGCCGGCGGCGGCCCTCGTCACGACCATCGCCGGTACCATCATCGGCCTCTTCGTCTCGCGCTACCGCGAGATCTTTTTCGGCATGCTCAACCTGGCCCTGAGCATGGTGTTCTATTCGATGCTGGAGAAGTTCTACCACTATACGAAGGGCACGGACGGGATCCGCGTGCCATCGCTCGGAGTCGCCGGGCTGCAGCTGGACCGCGTGACCTACGAATGGACGGTGTTCGGCACGGCGCTCGCGCTCGCCTTCTGCTTCGGCCTGTTCGCTCGCGTCTACCTCGCCTCGCCGATGGGCCAAGCGCTGGCCGCGATCAAGACGCGGGAGACGCGGCTCGACTTCATGGGCGTGTCGTCGCGCAACGTGCTGCTGGCCGCCTATGTGCTCTCGGCCATGATGGCCGGCTGCGCCGGGGCGCTGATCGCGATGACCAGCCGGCACGTCACGCCGCTGCTGTCCTACTGGACAGCATCCGGCGAGTTGGTCTTCATCGCGATCCTCGGCGGGGCCGGCGGCGTGCTTGGTCCGTTCCTCGGCGCCGTCGCCTACGAGCTTGTCCGGGTCTATGCCGCGGCGACGGTGGCCGACATGTGGCAGATGATCCTGGGCGCCGTACTGCTCCTGGTCATCCTGTTCGCCCGCGGTGGCATCTGGGGCCTGGTCTCCGTCCGCCTGCAGCGGAGGCGCACGGCATGAAGGCGCTTCTTCAAGCCCGGGGCCTGCGGCTGGCGTTCGGCGGCGTGAAGGCCGCCGACGGGATCGACCTCGACGTGATGGAGGGCGAGTTCCTCGCCATCATCGGCCCGAACGGCGCGGGCAAGACCACCTTCATCAACATGACCACCGGCTACCTTCGGCCGCAGGGCGGCACCATTACCTATGACGGCACGGAGATCACCGGCCGCCGCCCCCGCGAGATCGTCCGCCGCGGCATCGCGCGATCCTTCCAGTTGCCGCAGCTCTTCTCCGAGCACACGGTTGAGGAGAACGCCGCGCTCGCGATCGCCGCGCGGGAAGGGATCTGGTCGCCCCTCGCGCCGCTGCTCCGCCCCGCCTGGCAGGAGGAGGCGCGCGAACTGCTCGGTCGCTTCGGCCTGCTGCCCCTGGCCGGCCAACGCGCCGACGCGCTGAACGAGGGCACCCGCAAGCTTGCCGACATCGCCATGGCCGTCGCGCTGAAGCCGCGCCTGCTGCTGATGGACGAGCCCACCAGCGGCGTCGCGGCCTCGGAGAAGATGGCAGTCGTGGAAACGCTGGCACGCGTGCTGCGCGACGCCCGCGTCACCGCCGTCTTCGTCGAGCACGACATGGACGTGGTGGAACGCTTCGCGGACCGCGTCGCCGTCTGGTCGCAGGGGAAGATCGCCGCCCTGGGCCCGCCGGCACGGATCCTGGCGGACCCGGCGGTGCAGCGCGACGTGATCGGCATCGAACGTCCAGCCACACCAGGCGGAGTCGCCGCCCATGCTTGAGCTGCGGTCGGTCATGGTGGACATCGCCGGCGCGCCGGTGCTGCGCGGGGTCTCGATGACGCTGCCGCCCGGTGGCCGCGTCGCGCTGATCGGCCGCAACGGCGCGGGCAAGACCACGACGCTGCGCGCGCTGATGGGCCTGCTGGCGCTGCGCGGCGGCCGCGTACTGATCGGCGGCGAGGACGCCACCTCCGTCCCGGCACATCACCGCCCGCGGCTCGGCATCGGCTATGCGCCGGAGGAACGTCGCCTGTTCGGCCAGTTCAGCGTGCGGCAGAATCTGCTGCTGCCGGTCGAGGTGCTGGGCCTGCCGAGGACGGAGATCGCGCGGCGGCTGGAGGCGGTCTTCACCTTCCTGCCGGAACTTGCCACTCTCGCGGACCGCCGGGCGGCGGGCCTGTCCGGGGGCCAGGGCAAGATGGTGGCGCTCGGCCGCGCGTTGATGGTCGGCACCCGTGCGGTGCTGCTCGACGAGCCTTTCCAGGGTCTCGCCCCGGCGCTGGCGCTCCGCTACGCTGAGGCGCTGCGCGGGCTGCACGCCTCCTTCCCCGATGTCGCGCTGCTGGTGACCGAAAGCAACCCGCAGCTGCTGACCCCGCTGGTCGACTCGACCTACGTCATCGAGCGGGGCGAAATCGCGCATGACACCGCGCTGGGCGCACCCGCCTGAATGACCAGCGCCCGCGGCCGCTGCGTGCACGCTTGCTGCAACGGATGCGACTGCCGCAGGCAGAGCCAGCTACGGGCTGGGGGCGGTCCTGCGTCCCAGGGCCGACCAGGGCGGCTCAGGGCACCTCCACGTCCACGAGCGGGCCGTAGAACTGGCAGCCGAGCGTGTCCCAGTCGCCGGGGCTGCCGCTCGGCCGCTCTCGGTAGATCGTGAACTTGATGGCGTTCGCGAGCTCGAACTGCACATGGTCCGAGATCCGCTCGGGCGCGATGCGGTAGATGCGTGCCACCGCCTCGCGGCTCAGCACGCCGCTCTCGACCACGCGGCGATAGGCGTCCCGCGTCGGGAAGATCACATCGAAGGTCACCTGGTTGACGCCCGCGTTCTTGCTGCGGATCGTCTTCGCGAGCTCGTGCAGCCTGGGCATCACACGCCGGCCTCCGCGACATGGGTGGGGAAGAGCTCCAGAGGGTCACGCACCGTCATCGTGTGGTTCACATTCCAGACGAAGCCGGGCGAGGAGCGCATGGTCTGCTTGGTGCAGGCAGCAAGCCCGCTCGAGCCCTTGGATCCCGGGATGCGCGCGAGGAAGAACATGCGCGTGGCGAAGTCCACCAGCTTGTGCGCGACCGTCTCGGTCTGCGCCAAGCCCTCCACCACGATGCAGACCTCGTGCGGGACCACATCGCGCCGCGGCTCAAGGTCCTTCAGCACGCCGTCGCGGCCGAAGACATGGTAGTGCAGTTCGTAGGGCACGTCGCGGAAGGTGCGGGCGGACGCGCTGCGCGACCATTCGATGGCGGCATCCAGGTGCCGGATAACGTGCGGATCGCGGATCGCCGCGATGCCCATGTACCGCTCGCCCACCTTCCGGGCACCTTCGAGCTTCACGGTCGGTGGATCATCGGGCACGAAGCGCGCACCGGTGATACGGGTGGAGCGCTCGTCCACTTCCTCGTAGCGGCACTCCCGCATGTCCAGCACGCCGCCGAGCGTATGCTCGAAGAAGGGCGTCTCCCGCTCGTACATGGAATGGCCCGCCGCGGACGCGACGGTCACGCGCTGACCCGGATGGTAGGCCGTGATCACGATATCCTCGTCGGAGATCGTGCCGATGATGGCCTCCTTGCCCATGAAGGGCTCGGCGACCAGCGAAGCGCACTCGATCATCTTCCCCATGTGATAGGCCAGCGCCGGCGGATAGCCCGCACGGATGCAGGGGGCGGCGGTGAAGCAGACATCCCCGCAGCGCCCGCCGACGATGACGTCGCAGCCAGCGTCCAGCAGCTTGATGAACGGCTCCACGCCCGCCACCGCGACGATGCGTGTCGCGCGCTCCGCCTCCTCCATCGTGAGCTCCGGGAAGCCGCCCAGGCCCGGTATCCGCTCCCCGGAGGCCAGCCGCGCGGCGATTACGCCGCGTGGCACTTCGGAGTAGAACCAGCCGATTCGGAACTTCGGGATGCGGTGCCGCGCCGCGATTTCCCGAAGCTGCCGGACCGTCTCGTCCACGCCGTGGTTCGAGCCGGAATCCCCCGCGCTGCCGATGATCAGCGGGATGCCACGCGCACGCGACGCAGTGAGGAACAGCTCCAGCTCGTCCTCGACGAACTGACCCAGCACGCTGTTGTTACCGAGATAGACCGGCCCGGGATCCGAGCTGCCTCCATCCGCCACGAGGTAGTCGGGATTGGTGGCGATGGCCGCCGCGAAGCTATCCGCGCCGGAGGGCGCGGTGCCGAGATGCCCGGTCGAGATCATGATCCGCATCGTGCGGCGCGTGCCCGCCATGCCCGGTCTCCCCCGACTCGTCGCCGTCACGGCGGCTGGAAATAGGATTGCGCCTCGGCGGTCGCCTCGAAGGCCTGCAGGGCGGCCATCGTCGCCTGGCGGTCGGCGGCGGCGACCTCCTCCACCAGCGCGTTCAGCAGGACCAGCGGCGCCGCGTGATAGGCGACGAAGGAGCCGGATTCGGCCGGCGCATGCAGCCCGATCTCTCCCTTCAGCGCCGAGAACGGGCTGTCGGTGACGACGATGCGCGTCACCCCGAGCCGGCCGGCGAGTTCCAGCAGCCGGACCTTGGCGCGCAGGTAGCGCGGGAAGCCTATCACCACGACGACGTCGCGCCGGTCCATGCGGCTGAGCCGGTCCGTGGCCTCGGTATCGGCGGCCAGCGACCGCGCGGGATCGAGGCCGAGCTTGTCGAGCGCGAACCAGAGATGGAAGGCCAGCGGCGCCGCGCCGCGCGCGCCCACCACCAGGATCCGCCGCGCGCGCCGCAACGCCGCAGCCGCCTGTCGCACCGCCGCGGCGTCCACGGTCCCCCGCAGGTGGGCGAGGTTGTCGAGTTCCTCGGCCAGCACGCGCTCCAGCGTGCCGCCGCGCTGCGGCCGCTGCCGTTCGAGCAGGTGGAAGCGCTCCGTCCCCTTGAGGTCGGCGCGCACGATGCGTCGGATCTCCTTCTGCAGCGCCGGATAGCCGCTGAAGCCGAGCGCGTTGGCCAGCCGGACCACCGTCGCCTCGCTCACGCCCGCGGCGCGGGCCAGGTCCGCCACCGTCGAGAAGGCGACGGACTGGTAGTTGGCCAGCACGTGGCGGGCCAGCGCCCGCTGGCTCGGCGGCAGCTCCGCCTCCCGGGCCGCGAGCAGGCGGACCAGCGGCACCGCTCCGCTCACCGCGCCTCTCCCGCCATCGTGCTCGACCACCCTCCGGGCATGCTGAAAGATCCGTTTCAGAAGCTTGGCGCGCGGAAGCAAATCATGTCAACATCGTCCCTGGCCGGGCGAAGGGAGCCCGCTTTCGCGCTGCCGGACCCGAGGATCTGCCCTGGGATTGGGAGGTGGAACGGATGAGCTTCACGCGCCGTGGTGCCCTCCTGGGTGCGCTTGCAGCACCCGCCGTCATCGGCCTGCCGCGCGCGGCACCCGCGCAGCGCGCCGCGCGCGAGGTGCGCGTCGGCTTCACGCAGGACGCTCTGACGCTCGACCCCGCCAACCACCGCAACCGCGAGACGCAGACTGTCATCCGCAACATCTATGACGGCTTGATGGCGCGCAGCCCGGACATGCAGGTGGTGCCGGAGATCGCAGAGAGCATGCGCGTCGTGGACGCGGCCACCTACGAGTTCCGCATCCGCCAGGGCATCCGCTTCCACTCCGGCGATCCGCTGACGGTGGAGGACGTGAAGTTCAGCCTCGACCGGCTCACGCGGCCCAACGCCATGGGCGGCCAGACCAGCCCCCGGCGCGACCTGCTCGGCCCGCTCGAGGAGACGTCGATCCTCGACGAGCGCACGGTCCGGCTCCGCCTCTCGCAGCCCTGGGCGCCGATGGTCGGCATCCTTCCCGCGCAGGAGATCGTCAACCGCCGCCATGTCGCGCGCGTCGGGCAGGACGGCATGCAGACCCGCACCGATGGCTGCGGCCCCTTCCGCCTGGTGGACTGGCGGCGCGGGGAGGCGGTGATCATGGAGCGCTTCGCCGACTACTACGGTGGCTCGCCCGAGATCCCCCCCGCCGGCCCGGCCCAGGTGGACCGCGTGATCTTCCGCGTCCTGCCGGAGAACGCCACCCGCATCGCCGCATTGCTGGCCGGCGAGGTGGACATCGTCAACGATCTGCCGCCGTCCGCTCTGCGGCAGGTCGAAGCAAGCCGCAACGCGCAGGTGATGCGCGTGAACGGCACGCGCAGCTTCTTCGTCTCGATGAACGTCGCGAAGCCGCCCTTCACCGACGTCCGGGTGCGCCGCGCGCTGAACCATGCGCTAGACAAGGCGGCGATCATCTCGCGCGTGCTCGGCGGCACCGCCACCCCGCTCCGCGGCGTGATGAGCCCCGACAGCTTCGCCTTCAACCCGGACCTGCCCGAATATCGCCTCGACCTCGACCGCGCCCGCGCGCTGCTGGCCGAGGCCGGCGTACCCCAGGGGTTCGAGATGGTGATCGACACCACTGGCGCGACTCGCGAGGTGGCGGAGGCGATCGCCGCCCTCCTCTCCCGCACCGGGCTCAGGGTGCGCACCCAGATGTGGGAAGGCGCGGTGATCAATCCCACATGGATGAACGCCGAGCGTCGGCGCGAGCGCGACATGTATCTCTCCTCCTGGGGGAATGCGTCGCTCGATCCCTCCGACATCATGCTGCCCACGCTGCGGACTGGCGGACGAGGCAACAGCTCCGGCTTCTCGAACGCCGAGGTGGACCGGTTGCTCGACGCCGCCGAGGTCGAGCCCGATCAGGCCCGCCGGCGCGAGATGTACCAGCGCGCCCAGCGCATCGTCAGCGAAGAGGCGCCCTGGATCTTCCTGTGGCTGCCACAGGACCTTTACGGCGTCTCCCGCCGCATCGAGGGCTGGCGCCCGCAGGCCGACAGCCGCATCAACCTCCACAGGGTTCGGATCGTCGGGTGAGCTTCCCGCGCGTCCTCGAGCGCTTGGTCCAGCTGCCGGTCGTGCTGTTCGGCGTCAGCCTCGTCGTCTTCCTGATGATAACGCTGACGCCGGGCGACCCGGTGGAGATCATGCTCGCCGACCAGCGCGCGACGGAGGAGCAGGCGGCGATGCTGCGCGCCGATCTCGGCCTCGATCGGCCGCTGGTCGAGCGCTACCTGGTCTTCCTGGGCAACGCGGTGACGGGCGATTTCGGCCTGTCCTTCTTCCACCGCCGGCCGGTGATCGAGGTGATCGCGGAGCGCCTGCCCGCCACGATCGAGCTCACCCTCGTCGCCCTGCTGATCGCCCTGCTCGTCGCCGTGCCGCTCGGCGTCGCGGCCGCGGTGCGGCGGGATTCCTGGCTGGACCGCGGCCTGTCGGCGCTGTCGCTGTTCGGCGTCTCGCTGCCTGGCTTCTGGTTCGGCATCCTGCTCATCCTGCTCTTCGCCGTGCAGCTCGGCCTGCTGCCGGTCGGCGGCCGCATTCCCTTCGACGCCGAGGTGCCACGCCTGACGGGCTTCCTGCTGCTGGACACGCTCGCGGCCGGGCGGCCGGACGCCTTCCTCCGCGCGCTGAGCCACCTCCTGCTGCCCGCCGTCACCCTCGGCCTGCCGGCCGCGGCGCTGCTTGCCCGCGTCATACGCAGCTCGATGGTGGAAGTGCTTGCCGCCGACTACGTGCTCTTCGCCGAGGCGAAGGGCCTGCCGCGCCGCCGCGTGCTGTACGTGCATGCGCTGAAGAACGCGCTCATCCCGGCGGTCACGGTACTGGCGATCGAGATGGGCCAGCTCCTCGGCGGCAGCATGATCGTGGAGACGGTGTTCGGCTGGCCGGGGCTCGGCCGGGTGGTGGTGGAGAGCATCTTCGCGCGCAACTACCCGCTCGTGCAGGCGGCCGTGCTGCTGTACGCGGTGATCTACGTGCTGCTGAACTTCTGCGCCGACCTGCTGTATGCGGCCCTCAATCCGAAGGTGCGTCTGTGAGCGCGGTCGCGGCGCCGCTTCCCGCCCTCTCGCCCACCGGGCTCGCGCTGCGGCGGTTGCTGCGCAACGGCACCGCCGTGGCTTCCGGCGCCGTCGTGCTCGGCGTCGCGCTGCTTGCGGTGCTGGCGCCCTGGATCGCGCCGCAGGATCCCACAGATGCGGACCTGTTCCGCCGCCTTTGCGCCCCGGCCTGGCACGGCGAGACGGTCGAGCCGGGCTTCTGGCTCGGCTGCGACAGCCTGGGCCGCGATATCCTCTCCCGGCTGATCCATGGCGCGAGGGTCTCGCTCTCGGTCGCCGCGCTGGTGGTGGGGATCGCCGCGGTGATCGGCACGCTGGCCGGCCTTGCAGCAGGCTACCTGCGCGGCTGGACCGACATCCTCGTCTCACGCCTCGTGGATACACTGCTCGGCTTCCCCTACCTCGTCTTCGCGATCGGACTGATGGCGATGATGGGCCCCGGCCTGCACAACATCGTCCTCGCCCTGGTCCTGAAGGAGTGGATCTTCACCTGCCGCGTGGTGCGCGGCGAGACGCTGGCGGCTCGCGAGCAGGACTACGTGGAGGCGGCGCGCGCGCTCGGCTGCTCGCCGCGCCACATCATGCTGCGCGAGATCCTGCCGAACGTCCTCTCCCCCGTCCTCGTCGTCGCGACCTTCCGCATGGCCTACGTCATCATCATGGAGGCGTCGCTCTCCTTCCTCGGCCTCGGCGTGCAGCCGCCCACGCCCTCCTGGGGCTCGATGGTATCGGACGGGCGGGACTTCCTGGTCGATGCGTGGTGGGTCTCCACCCTGCCGGGGCTCTGCATCCTGGCACTGGTGCTCTCCATCAACCTTGCCAGCCAGGGGCTGCGCGACGCCTTCGACCCGCGCCTGCACCAGTCGTCGTGAGGGAACCGCTGCTCCGGGTGCGCAACCTGCGCACGGTGTTCCCGACGCGCCGCGGCCCGCTCGCCGCGGCCGACGGGGTGGATTTCGACATCGCCGCTGGCGAGGCGCTCGGCGTCGTCGGAGAGAGCGGCTCGGGCAAGTCCGTCACCTTCCTCTCCGTGCTGGGCCTGGTGCGCCCGCCGGGTCGCATCGAGGCCGGCGAGATCGAGCTGGACGGCCAGGACCTGCGCACCCTCCCTCCTGCCGCGCTGCGCAGCCTGCGCGGCCGCACCGTGGCGCTGGCGATGCAGGACGCGCTCTCGGCGCTCAACCCCTCGCTCGCCATCGGCACGCAGGTCACCGAAACGCTGCGCGCCCACGCCATCCCGGTGGATCCGCGCACCGAGGCGGTGCGGCTGCTCACCCGCGTCGGCATCCCCGATGCGGCCCGGCGGCTCGGCGACTATCCGCACCAGTTCTCGGGCGGGATGCGCCAGCGCGCCATGATCGCGATCGCGCTCGCCGCCCGCCCGCGCCTGCTCGTCGCCGACGAGCCGACAACCGCGCTGGACGTGACCATCCGCGCGCAGGTGCTCGACCTGCTCGACGAGCTTCGCGCCGAGAGCGGCCTGGCGGTCGCGATGATCACCCACGACCTCGCGGTGGTGGCGGAGCGCTGCCCGCGCGTGATGGTCATGTATGCCGGTCAGGTGGTGGAGAGCGGGCCGACCGCCGAGGTCATCGCCCACCCGCGCCACCCCTACACGCGCGGCCTGACCGAGAGCCTGCCCAGCCTCGACGATCCCGACCGTGTCCTGCATCCGATCCCCGGCCAGGTCCCCGACCTCGCCGCGCTCGATGCCGGCTGCCGTTTCCGCAACCGCTGCGTCATGGCCGTGGCGGGCTGCGCGCAGCCCGTGCCGCTGCTGCCGGCCGGCGAGGGCCGCCTTTCGCGCTGCATCCGCGCCGCGGAGGTCACGCCGTGACCCCGCTCGTCGAAGCACGCGGCGTCAGCAAGCACTATGCCGTCGCGCACGGCCTCGGCGAGCGGCTGCTGCGCCGCCCGCCCCGGCTGCTGCGCGCCGTGGAGGGCGTGGACCTCGCCGTGGACCGCGGCGAGACGCTCGGGCTGATCGGGGAGAGCGGCTGCGGGAAGTCCACGCTGGGGCGCCTGCTGCTGCGCCTGCTCGAGCCAAGCGCCGGCGCCATCCGCTTCGACGGCCAGGATATCGCCGCGCTGCCGGACGCGGCGCTGCGGCCGCTTCGGCGACGGATGCAGATCATCTTCCAGGATCCCTACGCCTCGCTGAACCCGCGGCGCACGGTGCGCGAGATCGTGGGCCTGCCGCTGGTGCTGCACGAGGGTCTGCGCGGCGCCGCCGCCGATGCCCGGGTCGGCGCGATGCTCGACCGCGTGGGCCTGGCGCGCGCCCATCTCGACCGCTATCCGCACCAGTTCTCGGGCGGGCAGCGGCAGCGCATCGGGATCGCCCGCGCGCTGATCCTACGCCCCGACTTCGTGGTCTGCGACGAGCCGGTGTCGGCCCTCGACGTCTCCGTGCAGGCGCAAGTGCTGGCGCTGCTGCGGGAGCTCCGGGACGAGATGCGCCTCGCCCTTCTCTTCATCTCGCACGACCTCGCGGTCGTGGCGCATCTCGCGCGACGTATAGCGGTGATGTATCTCGGCCGCATCGTGGAGGAAGGGCCGCGCGACGCGGTGCTCCGTCGTCCCGCCCATCCGTACACGCGCGCGCTGCTCGCCGCGGTGCCGCGAATCGCCACGCCGGCGGCGCGCGCCCCCACGGTCGCGGGCGACCTGCCGTCCCCGGTGTCGCCCCCGCCCGGCTGCGCCTTCCATCCCCGCTGCCCGGACG
>NZ_JAPSMD010000009.1 GCF_027856955.1 Falsiroseomonas oryzae
TGCCAGCCCGGCGCAGGACGCGACGGACAACGCGATCAGCCGCGCCATCGAGGCCCTCCGCGCCGCCCTGGCCGGCAAGCCGCCCCGCGCCACGCGCGAGCCCGGCGCGCCGCGCAAGCCGCGCGAGGGCACCAAGCAGGGTCAGGTGCTGGCGATGCTCCGCCGCCAGGAGGGCGCCACCATCGCACAGATCTGCGAAGCCACCGGCTGGCAGCAGCACACGGTCCGCGGGTTCTTCGCCGGACTGAAGAAGCGCCAGGGCATCGAGGTGAAGGTGCTGGAGCGCATCCGCCAGGTCGGCCCGAACAAGGAGGGTGCGAAGGGATCCTACAGCATCTACCGCGTCGCCGACTGACACACCGGCGTCGCGATCAGGGCCCGCCGCGCTGCGGCGGGCCTTCGTACTTCTACCGAGGCCCTGCGGGGCGCCGCAGCGGCTTGAGCTTGCGCACCTGCTTGTCGGGCGAGCAGTTCGTCCGGGCGGCGGCGCCCTTGAACGGACCGCCGGATCACCGATACGCTCTCCGCCAGGTGGTCGGATTAGCCGGCCATCTGGGTCAAGTTGGTTGTGGCGCGGGTCGGACATCGGCTCGCGGCACCGCACGTCGCGGCAGGAGGCATGCATGTATCGGCTGATCGCGGCATTCGCCGCCCTCTGCCTTCTCGCACCCGGCTCCGCGCAAGCCGCCGATATCGACACGACCACGGGCGGTCGAACCGGCGCCATCGCGCTGTTCGGCGCCGGCAGGCTTCCGACCTTCGGGCAGATCTTCGCGCCCGATCCCGCCCGGCCGATCCTGACCAGCTTCTCCCTGTTCCTGGACTACCGGGCCGACACCAATGTCGGCATCCCCAATGTCGGGCCGCTCGACCTGCGCGGCTATGTCGCCACCTGGGTCGGCAACGGCGCGGGAACCATCCTCTACACCAGCGAGACACGGACGAAGCCGGACACCGACGACCTGACCGAGTTCGCCTTCACGCCGAACCTGATCCTGTCGCCGGCCGAGCTCTACGTGGCCTTCTTGAGCATCACCGAGCTGCCGCAGACCGCGCTTCGGGCCTTCGAGATCCCCTACGGCCCGAGCGACATCTACACATTCGAACGCTATGTCTTCAGCCAGGTCGGGACCTTCGAGGCGCTGACCACCACCGACTGGCAAAGCCTCGCTTTCCCGAACACCGACCGGGATACCTTCTTCAAGGCGAGTTTTGACGTGCCCGCGACCGTGCCGGAGCCGGCTGCGCTGGCGCTGTTCGGCGCCGGGCTGTTCGGGCTGCTCGCCGGGCGCAGGCGGCGAAGCACGCGCGCCTGACGCCGCGCGGCGACGTTCCGGGCTGTCACGCCGCGATAGCCCGGCCGCGCGCAGCCGCCACATCGTCGAACACACGATCCTCGCCGGCCAGCACGGCCGCCCGCCCGGTGAAGGCCTGCCAGCGCCGCACGGCGACATCGACGTAGCGCGGGTCGATGTCCATCGCGTAGCAGACGCGCCCGGTGGTCTCCGCTGCGATGATCGTGCTGCCGCTGCCGCAGAAGGGCTCGTAGACGGCGTCCCCCGCCGCGCTGTTGTTCAGCATCGGCCGGCGCATGCACTCGACCGGCTTCTGCGTGCCGTGGACGGTGGCGGCGTCCTCGTCGCCGCCGGTGCTGATCGGCCAGAGCGTCGCCTGGTCCCGCGCGCCCTGCCAGTGACCCGTTGCGCCCTTGCGCACCGCGTAGAGGCACGGCTCGTGCTGCCAGTGATAATCACCGCGCCCCAGCACAAAGCGCGACTTCGCCCAGACGATCTGGCTGCGGATCGCGAACCCCGACGCCTCCAGACTCTCGATGACGGTGCGCGCGTGTACACCGGCGTGCCAGACATAGGCGACGTCGCCGGGGAACAGCGCCCAGGCCTCGCGCCAGTCGGCGCGATCGTCGTTCGCCACCTTGCCGGTTCGCATCGTCGCCGAGACGCCGGCCTCGTTCCGCCACTCGGGATCGTAGTTCACCCCATAAGGCGGATCGGTGGTCATCAGGTGTGGCCGCGTGCCATCGAGCAACCGCGCGACGTCCGCCGCGCTGGTGGCGTCGCCGCACAGCAGCCGGTGCGGGCCTAGCAGCCAGAGATCGCCGGGCCGGGTGACGGGGGCCTCCAGCGGCTCCGGCGCCGGCGCATCAGGATCCTGGCCGGAGAGAACATTGGCTACTCCCGGCCCTGCATCGCCCAGCAGCCGGTCGAGCGTCGCGCCGTCGAAGCCGATCAGCCCGAGGTCGAATTCGTCGGTGCGCAGCGCCCGCAGCTCGGCGGCGAGAAGGCCCTCGTCCCAGGTGGAGTTGAGCGCCAGCTGGTTGTCGGCCAGCCGAAAGGCCCGCGCCTGCGCCTCCGTGAGATGCCCGAGCCGGATGGCGGGGACTTCCTCCAGACCGAGCGCCTTCGCGGCAAGCACGCGGCCGTGGCCGGCGATCAGCACGCCGGCGTCGTCCACCAGCACCGGAACATTGAAGCCGAACTCACCAATCGAGGCGGCCAGCTGCGCCACCTGCTCGGTCGGATGCAGGCGGGCGTTCGCCGCGTAGGGCGCGAGCGAGGCCACCGGCATCATCTCGACGCGGAGATCAGGCTGCATCGGCCATCGCCTCCGCGCGGGCCGCGGCGACCGCGTCGTAGTCGCGGCAGTCGACCGCCAGCGTCACCGGCAGGTCGGGATGCAGCGTGCGCCAGCGCGCAATCGCCAGGTCGACATAGGCCGGGGCGAGCTCGATGGCGCGGACGCGGCGGCGGGTGCGCTGGCCCGCCAGGATCGTCGTGCCGGAGCCGCCGAATGGCTCGAACACCGCGTCGCCTTCGTCCGTGTAGGCGCGCATCAGGAACTCGGGCGGCGCGACGGGGAACACCGCCGGGTGCTCGGTCTCGATGCCGCGGCCCTTGTGGCGGGTGATGCGGAGCACGCTGTCGGGGATGCGCATCTCCTGCACAGGCAGGCCGATATGGGTGTACGCCTTCACCTCGCCGTCGGCGGCGCGGAGCCCGCTGCCCTTGTTCGGCGTGCCGGCCCACTTGCAGGGCACGATCTTGTTGGCTTGGCGCGCCTCGCGGTTTAAGTGGAAGACCAGCTCGAAGGCCGGCGCAAGGTGGCCGTTCCAATCGCCCGGCAGTCCGGGGCCCTGATCCCAGGCGTACAGCCCGAAGCGCCGCCAGCCCTGGCCGCGCATCCAGTCGAGCCAGCCCTGCCAGTACGGCTGCCATTCGCCCTCACGATGGATCAGCCCGAGGTTCACCAGCACCTACGCGTCGCGCCGCAGCGCGCTGTCGAGATGCTGGAATACGCCCTGCATCAGCGCGTCCCAATCCGAGACGCCGCCGGTGGTGTAGTCGCACTGGTTCCCGTAGGGCGGGGAGGTGAACAGCAGCGCCGCCCGATCCGCGGCCATGACACGCGCGACGGTGCTGCGGTTCGTGCTGTCGCCGCAGGCGAGGCGGTGCTCGCCCAGCAGCCAGATGTCGCCGACCCGCGCGACGGCCTGGCGCGGCGGCTCCGGTCCGGCATCCGCGGGATCTTCTGCCGGCTCCGCGCCGCCCGCGTCCGGCTGGTTGCCAGGAGCCGGCTCGGCACCGCTGGCAACTGTCGGGGCCGGCAGGTTGCCGGGCTCGGTTTCCAGCCCTGCCAGCAGCCGCTCGATTTCCGCGCCGTCGAAGCCAGTCAGCGCCAGGTCGATGCCGCCCATTTCCTGCAGCTTCGCGACCTCGGCCGCGAGCAGCGCTTCGTCCCAGCCGGCGTTCAGCGCGATGCGGTTGTCGGCGAGGCGATAAGCGGCCTTCTGCACCTCGGAGAGGCCGGCGCGGACGATGGTCGGCACGGTCTCGAGGCCGAGGGACTTTGCCGCCAGCAGCCGGCAATGGCCGGCGATGATCTCGCCGCGCTCGTCGACCAGCACCGGCGCGACGAAGCCGAACTCGAGGATGCTGGCCGCGATCTGCGCTACCTGCTCGGCGGAATGCGTGCGCGCGTTGCCGGCATAGGGCAGCAGGGAGGCGACTGCGCGCGCCTCGACGGCGCTCGCAGCCCAGGGGGCCTGAGGCATCTGCACCTGCGGGATCTTGGGATTGTGGCCGGCGCGGCTGGCAACTGCGCGACGCTGGCAACCTGGAAAACTAGCTTGGCGCTAGAAACCTTGCGCGCTTCCGCCCCCCGCATACAGCAGGCCCAGGAAGGACCCTGCGGCTCGCGAGCCACTAATTCGGATTGTCTGGCTCAGTGGCTCGTTCGCCACCGCCGCGTCGCATCATCTCGACGTAGCGTGGTCATATCCCCGCGGATTCGCGCGCCGCTACGGGGTGAATTGTAACAGCGCTATCGAGCGTGTCCGACTGACAGGCGGCGTGTTCGTCATGCGTTTGGTACCGCACCACGGCAGGCCCAGGCCACAGCAGCCATCGACCGCGCCCCATCGGGACGATTGCCGAGAAACACACGCCGCACATGCTGGCGCAATCGTTCACGGGCATCAGGCGCGAGCCCGACAACGTACTTGCCATGCGGCCCTTCGCCAGTTTCGAACGGCGCCCAGAAGTCGTCGAAGCTGGCGAAGTCCATCCGAATCACGAGATTCGTCTGCTCCACTTCCACGAGCCCGGTGCGTCGGAACGCCTCTGCCATTTCGTCGGGCCCGGTCATCGGCGGGAAGAACGGCAAAGGTGCCGCTGGATCGAGTACGCTCGCGACGTCCCACAGCATGCGGGTGAAGGTCTGTCCGCCATACGAGTCCCACACAGCTGCGGCCACCCAGCCACCGGGTCGAACAACCCTTCGCATCTCCGCCACTACCTTCGCGGCATCAGGCACGAAGTGGAGCACGAGACAGGAATACGCGCGATCGAAGGCAGCGTCCGCATAGGGCAAAGCTCTGGCATCGCCCACATCGAAGCTGATGCGCGGATCGCTGTTGCGGGCGCGCGCTGCTTCAACAAACGCTTCCGTCGTGTCAATTCCGGTGATTGTGGCAAGCTTGGCCAAGGCGGGCAGCGCGAACGTCAAGCTTCCTGTACCGCATCCGACGTCGAGCACCCGCTCGCCGTCGGACAGGCCTCCAAAGGCGATCAAAGGAGTCGCCAGTCGTCGGCTCCATCGGCCCATCACCTGATCGTAGGCATCGGCCTGTCCGAAGTTGTTCAGCAGTGCGTCACCGATGCTGGGAAGAGACGACGAAGTCATCTTTTCATCCTCCCCATGGTGTCCGCGAAAGCATGGCGGCTTGCGGGGAGGCTACGGCATGGCTCGGAGCCGAGGAAACAACCAACTGCCTCTGCAAATGACATGGCAGGGTTGACCTGCCCCCGTAGAAGCGGTCCGCCGGTAATGTAGGCCGGCGGCAGCGTGGTACTGCCCCCAACACTGGTCCGGGGCCTACGCAACTCGTCGGGCCTTTTGAGACTGCTGGGCGAACGCCCGCGGGGTCAAGTTTCCCAGTGAGCCGTGCGGCCGTTCCTCGTTGTACTCCCCCCTCCACGCCTCGAGCCGGTCCCGTGCATCCGCCAGGGACAGGAACCAGGACGCGTTGAGGCACTCCGCCCTGAGGCGGCTGTTGAACGCCTCGATTTGGGCATTGTCCGTGGGTTTGCCGGGTCGGGAGAAGTCGATCTCCACCCCGTTCAGGTGGGCCCATTGATCGAGCATTCGCCCGGCAAACTCCGGGCCGTTGTCCACCTTCAGCGTCTTTGGCCGTCCTCGCCCGCGTGCCAACCGGTCGAGTTCGGCCACCACATCGAAGGCCCGGAAATTGGCTCTCGGCACGATCGAGAGCGCCTCTCGCGTATGGGGGTCGATCACGGCCAGGATCCGGATCGGCCGCCCGTCGAAGAGTTGGTCGGAGACGAAGTCCATGCTCCAGACCTCGTTCGGCGCCACCGCCCTTGGCCGACCCACCCGATAGCGCCAAGCCCGCTTCCGCCGCGGCACCTTGCTGCGGATCGTGAGCCCCTCCTCGGCATAGAGGCGGTAGACGCGTTTCGCGTTCACGGGCCAGCCCTCTCTCCGCAGCAGGATGTGCAGTCGGCGATAGCCATACCTGACCCGGCTCGCAGCCAGGTCACGCAGCCGCATCCGCAGCTCCGTCTGCGGATCCCGTCGCGAGCGGTATCGCTGTGACGACCGCCGGAACCCTGTTGTGCTGCAGGCCCGCCGCTCGCCTACGCCGTAGGCGCCCTGCAGATGGCGCACCACTTCGCGGCGAACGGCGGGCCTCACCACTTTCGGCGCAGCACATCCTGCAGCATGGTTTTGTCGAGCGTCAGGTCGGCGACCAGGCGCTTCAGCTTGGCATTCTCCTCCTCGAGCTGCTTCAGCCGCCGGATCTCGACCACGCCCATCCCGGCAAACTGCTTCTTCCACCGGTAGAACGTCGGCTCGGAGACGCCGAGCTTGCGGCAGATCTCCTCCACCGAGGTGCCGGTCTCGGCTTGCCGCAAGGCGAAGGCAATCTGTTCGTCCGTGTAGCGTTTCCGCTTCATGGCACCCTCCTCCAGGGGTCAGAGTGCCCGAAAAAATTGCGCTCCACCCGGGCCAGTTCTCCGGGTCAGGATCAGTCGCGCGGGCCTTCCGGTGGCGGCGGATGCTGGAGTCCGGCCGCTTTGCCACCATCAACGAGTTGGCCGCAGCCGAGAAGATCAACTCGTCCTACGTCTCGCGCGTGCTGCGGCTGACCCTGCTGGCGCCGGACATCGTCGAGGCGATCCTGGATGGGCGGCAGCGCGAGGGGGTGACGCTGCCGGCGCTGATGCAGCCGTCCCCGGTGGAGTGGGAGAGGCAGCGGACCATGTTCGGCAGTGCTGCGCATGCTTCACCGCAGTGCAGCCTCAATGACCGAGACAGTTGAGCGTGTCGGGATGACGCGTCGGAGCTTCAAGTCGGCTGCGGCGAGTAGCGCGCGGAAATCGTCCTCGGTCCGCTCGCGCGCTGAGCCAAACATCGCCATCATATGCACGTCGGATAGATAACCGACAGGCTGGCGACTTGCAGGGTCAGGGTCGAGGATCTGCTCGCCAATCAGCAGCAGCGCCTGAGGCTTCATCGCCCTCAGGCACGCGTGTAGGATGATCACGCAGTCCTCGTCATTCCAGTCGTGCAGCACCCGCACCGGGGCATCAAGTCGGTGACGTTACGCCGGCCGGGCGGCGACGGCGTAAGGCAGCGCTATAGAGAGGAGCCGCCGCAAATCATGATCTGCTGCCCAGTGATAGCGTCTGCCTCCGGTCCCAGCAGAAAGGCGGTTAGGGCGGCTACCTCTGCGGGTCGGATGTAGCGGCCCATGGGCGGCACCTTCGGAGGATTGGCGCTTCGAGCGGGGTCGCGCAGCATCGGCGTGTCCGTCGTCCCCGGGGCGACAACATTCACGGTGATACGCCGATGAAGGAGTTCCTGGGCCCAGGCCCGGGCCATCGGGACCAGTGCAGCCTTCGAGGCGCCATACTGGCTGCGGCCGGGCACCCCGGCAGAGGCGCGGCTTCCGATCAGGACGATGCGCCCCCCGTCCGGCATCCTAGGCACTAGGATGTCGGCCAATCGGATCGCCACATCGACGTGAAGGCGCCACAGCAGATGGCCGGCCGCCGGGTCCAATGAGCCGAGCGGTCCCACGCGCGTCAGGCCGGCGGCATGGACGAGCGCATTGGCATCGACGCCGGTCACCGTACGCACCAATGCGTCGTCGTCTAGCAGGTCAACAGGGAGATGCATGAAGCCCGGTTCGGATCGCGCTGGATCGCTGCGACTGAGGCCGGTGACGCGCCAGCCTTCGCGGAGCAGGCGCGTGACTATGGCTGCACCGATGCCTGAGCTTGCTCCGGTCACGACGGCATGCCCCATCGCTGTTGCAGACACCTGCTCCTCCCTGCGCACCTAGATTGTACCGCCAAGTTTGGGCGGCCCGATTCCAAAGGTCTAGCGGTGAACATGTTTATGCTAGGCTCGCCGCTCGAGCGCCGGCAGGACATCACGCTCATCAAGGCGGTGGCGCGGGCCTTCCGGTGGCGGCGGATGCTGGAGTCCGGCCGCTTCGGGACCATCAACGAACTGGCCGCGGCCGAGAAGATCAACTCGTCCTACGTCTCGCGCGTGCTGCGGCTGACGCTGCTGGCGCCGGACATCGTCGGGGCGATCCTGGAAGGGCGGCAGGCGCAGGGGATGACTCTGCCGGGGCTGATGGAGCCGTTTCCGGTGGAGTGGGTCTGCCAGCACTTAGCAACCGCAAGCAGCTGAACCGGTCGGCGGGCTATCGCCTTCCCGAAGAACGGGAAAGTGCCAGCAAAAGATGCGGACATAGAGTTTCGCATAAGTTCAATGCCGGGCAGTCGCTTAGTGTCACGGCACGACCGTAATCTTCGCCGATTTTGGAGTGTATCCGAGCTAGTCACGTCTCATGGGGCGACGCTGCGGTCCGGCAGAGGTCAGATGTTTTCGCTGCCCCAGAGCGAAGTGACAAAGCGCTGGCTCGCTCGTATTCAAGTCGCATCGAGAACGTTTTCCTCGATTCGGCACCCAGGATCCCTGTCGCGAATGACACGAAACCCGCGTGGTGGCCCTGCCACAGGCTCGGCCGGTTCGGCCACCCCGGCCGCGCACGTGTCTGTGCGATTGAATTTTTCCGGACAACGTATAAGTTGTCTACCGGTCCCGCCCTTAGCGGGTGGCAAGCTCCCTCCCGGGGAGCATCCGGTGTCATGGCCGGACCTGGTCGCCGCCTTCGGGCAGGGATCCATAAAGAGAAAGCTGGCCACGGAAGGTCTGCGTCGGTTCGCGCTGATGCTTCGTGCGGCGGGAGGAAAGTGGCTGTTCGTCGATGGGAGCTTCGCTTCGGGCCGTGAGCGGCCCAGCGATTGGGATGGGTGCTTCCTGAGCGGCGAGATCGATTGGCAAGCTGTCGATCCTCGGCTCAGGGACATTCAGGCGAACCGAGCCTCTCTGAAGGCGGACTTCAGGTGCGACGTGTTCGCGGCGGAGACCATCAACCGCGAGACCGGAAAGCCATTCCGCGACTTCTTCCAGCAGGAACGGACGGGAAAGCCGAAGGGCATCCTCGTCCTCGACCTGGAGACGGTGACATGATCAAGAGCGAACGCGAGTACGCCATCACGAAGAAGGCGGCTGGAGAGTTCGCCTCCAGCAGGGAGGCGCTGGCCGCCGCCGCTGGCGAGGACGTGGGCCGCCGAGCGGCGTTGTCCTCCGTTGACGCGCAGTTGGGAGACCTCCGGTCAGAGATGGCCGAGTGGGAACGCCTGCGCGCGGGCGGTGTTCAGGAAATCGACGTCGTTAACTGGGACGACCTCCCTAAGGCGCTCATGCGCGCCCGCATCGCCCAGGGACTGACTCAGCAGGAACTGGCGGAGCGACTCGGACTCAAGAAGCAGCAGATCCAGCGGTGGGAGGACGAGGACTACGAGCACGCCGAGTTCTGGCGGGTTCTCGAGGTCGCAGACGTGCTGGGCCTCTCGTTGACCGGTAAGGCGAAGCTCGCCCAACCAACGCGGCCGAACCTCGAAGCCATAAAGGGTTGCGTGAAGCGCGCGGGCATGGATGCCGATTTTGTGGACAGGTGGCTCGTGCCGCGGAACGCTGCGGACGATCCCGCTGCTGCAGCAGAGACTGTCGGTGTGCGCCTGAAGGCCATCTGGGGCTTCGGCATTGAGGACATGCTGGCGGCGAACTCGAACGAGACGCTGCAGTGGAAGGCCGTGGCCAACGCCCGCTTCAAGCGTCCCGCCAATGCAGACCCGAAGGCCGTCACGGCGCAGGAGGGGTTCTCGGCTTGCCTGCTGATGGCGCTCTGCGACTTGACGGCGAAAGCCAAACAACCAGTGCTTCCGGCCGACCCGGCCGGGATGCGGCGCCTACTGTTTGGCAACCAGCCGCCATCCTTCGGCAAGGCCCTCGACAGCGTGTGGAAGCTGGGCATCCCCGTTCTTCCGCTCTCGAATAAAGGCGGGTTTCACGGGGCGTGCTATCGCTTCTCGGGCCGTCCAGCGATCGCGCTGAAGCAGTCCTTGCAGTCCCCGGCCCGGTGGCTCTTCGATCTCACACACGAGCTTGGCCACTTGGTCGAGGACGACGATCCCACGCTCAGGGTTATCGAGCCGGAGGAGCCGTCCGACGAGCAGGACGCTGATGCCGAGGCGCGTGCGCACGACTTTGCAGCGAAGGTTCTGCTCGGTAGCCACGTCGACCACATCTTCACGGAGGTATGGAGGCGAGCGAGGGGTCAGCCTGCGCGACTGAAGCGGGTCACCGCCACTGTGGCCGATGAGTTGAAACTCGATGTCGGCCTGGTCGCGCAGCATGTCGCATTCCGCGTGCGACGGGAGCACGGCGAGAACTGGTGGGGGGCGGCCCGGAACCTTGAAGCCGCCGCCGAGGCGCCGTTCGACATCGCCCGGGACGCGCTGCTGCGGCACGTGAAGCTGGACCGCGTAATGGAGCCTGCGCGAGGGATGCTTCTCCAAGTTCTGGATAGGGACGGCTGATCAAGAATTTGGATTGGCCTTGCCGATCGAGTCGAGACGGAGAAACGGCTCCGGTGCTCGACTATCCGGAAGGCCGGCCCGCCCACTTAGCCAAGGGCTGCCTCGGCTCGGACGTGGGATGGTAGTTGGTCCGCAGGTCCCAGATGTGGTGGTGCGCGTCCATCCGGCAGGGCGGCGCCCTCGCCGGTCGCGAGGTAGCGCGCGGCCGAAGAGTACATCGCCGCGCTCACGGATCCGGCCGGTAGAGCCGGAGGATGGCGGCGCTGTCGGTCATCTCGTTGCCTTGCGCCACGAATTCGTCGAAGCGGTGCGCGGCGGCCTCGACCAGGGGCAGGTCGGCGCCGAGGTCGTGTGCGAAGGCCTTCACCGCCTTCATATCCTTCAGCAGCTGCCGCGCGTAGCTCGCCGGCGGGTCGAAGCGGCGTTCCTGCATCTGGGTGTAGATGCGGCGCAGCAGCTCGCTATCGGCGAAGCCGCCCTTGAGGCAGCCAGGCAGGGCCGCGGCGTCGATGCCCGCCGCCTCGGCCAGCGCGAGCGCCTCGGCCATCAGCACGAAGCCGGTGCCGACGATCGCCTGGTTGATAATCTTGGTGGTCTGCCCCGCGCCGACCGGGCCCATCCGCGTGATGTTGGCCGCGAGGTCGCCGAGGAGCGCCGCGGCGCGCACCACCTCCTCCTCCGCACCGCCGGCCATGACGGTCAGCGCGCCGGCGCGCGCCGCATGCGGGCCGCCCGAGACCGGTGCATCCACCCAGCCCATGGCGGCCTGGTCGCGGAGCCTTGCCGCCATCTCCCGCGTCGTAGCGGGATCGGCGGTGGAGAGATCGACCAGCAGACGCCCCGCGAGGCCGGGGGCGGAGGCGACGCCGCGCTCGCCGAAGACGACGCTGCGCACGGCGTCGGTATGGAGCACGCAGAGCATAACGACGTCGCTAGCGGCGGCGACCGCGGCAGGGCTCTCCGCCGCCACGGCGCCGTGCGGCACAACGGTCTGCAGGCGCTCGGGCTCGAGGTTCCAGACGGTGACCTGGCGATGGCCCCGCTCGAGCAGGCGGCGGACCATCGCCTCGCCCATGATGCCGATGCCGATGAAGCCGATTCGGGTCATGGCGCAGCCTCCTGGCGCTACTCGCGCTCGAACTCGGCGAGCTTGGCGACGCGGCGGCGATGGTCCTCGGTCGCGTCGAAGCGCGCCTCGAGGAAGGCCTTCACCAGGTCGCGCGCGAGCCAGGGGCCGACGATCTGCGCGCCGATGCACATGACGTTCACGTCGTCATGCTCGACGGATTGGTGGGCGGAGTGGACGTCGTGGCAGACCGCCGCGCGGATGCCGCGCCGCTTGTTGGCCGCGATGGAGGCGCCGACGCCGGTGCCGCAGACCAGCATGCCACGTTCCGCCGCGCCGGAGGCGACGCGGTCGCAGACGGCGCGTGCGATGTCAGGGAAGTCGACGGGATCGGGCGTGTGGGAGCCGAGGTCCTCCACCTCGTGGTCGAGGGCCCGGATCACCTCCAGCACCTGCGCCTTCATCGGGAAGCCCGCATGGTCGCAACCGAGCGCGATGCGCATCCGCGTGGATCCTTCATCAACGGATCAGCCGCGGGAGGGCGAGCACCATGTCCTCCCACAGCGTGATGGTGGCGAGGGTGAGCAGCAGAGGCACGTAGAAGGGCACCATCGCCCGCAGCAGTGACCGCATGCTGATCTGCGCGATGTCGCAGATCAGGAAGAGCGCGAGCCCCATGGGCGGCGTCAGCAGCCCGATCATCAGGTTGAACACGATCAGCAGGCCGAGATGCACCGGGTCCACCCCCGCCGCGACCACGGGCGGGGCGATGATCGGCACGATCAGCAGCGTCGCTGTGGTGCTGTCGAGGAACATGCCGGCGACGAAGAAGATGATGTTGACCAGCAGCAGCAGCACCAGCCTGTCGTCCGACAGGCCGGCGATGGCGGCGCCGAAGGCCTGCGGGATCTCCTCGATCGCCAGGATCCAGCCGAACATCGCCGCCGCCGCCACGATGACCAGGATGGCGGAGGTGTTGCGGGCCGTCAGCAGCGCCGCCTGCAGCACATGCGAGACGGTCATCTCGCGGTACACCGCGAAGCCGATCACCAGCACGTAGAGCGCCGCCGCGGCGGCGGCCTCGGTGGGGGTGAAGACGCCGGCCAGCATGCCGCCGATCAGGAAGACCGGCGCCAGCAGCGCCGGTAGCGCCGGGCCGAGGGCGCGGCCGACCTCGCGCGGCGTCGGCCAGCGTTCCGCCCGCGGATAGCCCGCGCGCAGCGACACCACCGCGGCGGTCACCATCAGCGCGGCGGTGCAGACCAGCGCCGGCAGGATGCCCGCCATCAGCAGCTGGATGATTGAGACGGAGGTGACGGAGCCGTAGACGATCAGCGGGATCGAGGGCGGGAAGATCGGCCCGATGATGGCGGAGGAGGCGGTGACGGCCGCCGAGAATGGCGCGTCGAAGCCGCGTTCGCGCATCGCCTTGATCTCCACCCGCCCGAGCCCGCCGACATCGGCCAGCGCCGCGCCGGAGATGCCGGAGAAGATCAGGCTGGCGAGGATGTTCACCTGCGCCAGCCCGCCATGCAGCCGCGCGGCCAGGGTGCTGGCGAAGTGGAAGATGCGGTCGGTGATGCCGCTGAGGTTCATCAGGTTGCCGACGAAGATGAAGATCGGCACCGCGACGAGGGGGAAGCTGTCCAGCGCATAGACGACGCGGCTGGCCAGCAGCGTCGGCGGCAGGCCCTCGATCAGCACATAGGCGATGGAGGGGATCAGCACGGCATAGACGACCGGCACGCCCCAGATGAAGAGCACGACGAAGGCGGCGATGACGGCCAGGCCCATCCGCGTATCCCCGACCTACAGCGCCACGGAGCCGCCGTCCTGCCCCTGGCGCAGACGGCGAAGGTGGAGGATGCCGGCGGCGGCGAAGCCGAAGGCGGCGGCGGCGAGGTAGATCCAGAACGGGATCCTGAGGGTCGGCGTCATGTTGCGCGGGTTGGCGGCCAGCGCCTCCCAGGTCGCCCAGACCATCAGCCCCGCGGCGGTCGTGCAGGCCAGCCCGATCAGCAGGTCCATGCCGTGGCGGAGCCGGCCGGGCATGGCCGCCTTCAGCTCCGCCATCACGATGTTCTCGCCCGCCGCGACCACCAGCGGATAGGCGATCCAGACCATCAGGATCATCAGCATGCGCGTCACCTCCTCCAGCCCCACGATCGGGGCGGCGAAGACGTCGCGCAGCACGATCTGCAGCGCCAGGATCGCGACCAGGCCGAGCAGCAGCGTCACCGCCACGGCATTGGTCGCGCCGATGAACAGGCGGGCGAGGAGAGCCAAGAGCCGTGGCCTCAGGCGCCGGCCTGGACCTGGCCGATGCGCTCGATCAGCGGCGTCCAGGACGGGTAGTCGCGGCGGATCTGCGCCAGCACCGCGGTGCGGAAGGCCTCGTTGTCGAGCCCCTCGGCCGGGGTGATCACCGTCATGCCGCGCCGCTTCAGCTCCTCGACCAACTGCGCGTCCGCCGCCTCGGCCCAGGCGAGGGATTCGTTCGCCTTCTCCTGCAGCGCGGCGGAGACCGCCTGGCGCTCGTCGGCCGCCAGGCGCTGCCAGGTGCGGTCATGCGCGAAAACCGCGAGCACCGAGAGCATGTGGCCGGTGAGGGAGACGTGCGATTGCACCTCGAAGAGCTTGTTGGCGTTAATCATGGTGAGCGGGTTCTCCTGCCCGACCACGACGCCGGTCATCAGCGCCGTCGGCAGCTCGGAGACCTCGACCGGCGTCGGCACCGCGCTGAAGCCGCGCACCATCGAGACCCAGAGGTCGAGCGGCACGGCGCGGAAGGGGCGGCCGCGCAGGTCCTCGGGCCGGCGGACCGGGAAGCGCGCGGTGATGTGGCGCGGCCCGCGATACATCCGCCCGACGATCCGCACGCCGGCGGTGCGCACCAGGCGCTCGTTCATCTCCTGCACGACCGGGGAGCGTTCCGGGTCGGTCGCGGCGAGCGCGTGGCGGCCGTCGCGATAGACATAGGGCGCGTTGAAGACACCGAGCTCGGGGATGAACTTGGTCAGCGAGGCGAATTCGTGGTGCGCCATGTGGATCGCGCCGCTCTGCACGCCGTCCACCATCTCCGACACGCCGCCGAGCTGGCTGTTACCGAAGACGCGGATGTCGGTGCGGCCGTTGCTCTTCTGCCGCGCAAGCGCGGCGAGCTCGTCGGCGAAGCGGGTCTGCACGTCGCCGGGGCTGCCGACATGTGCGTAGCGCAGCGTCGCGGCGCGGGCGGGGCGGGAAAGCAGCGGCAGGATGCCTGCCGCACCGGCGGCCGCCAGGGTCTGGCGTCGAGTGATGGTCATGCGGGCGTTTTCCTCCCCTCCTTGTTGGCTGCATGCCCGGGGCAGGAGGGACGCCGTCCGGACCGCCTGCCGGGCGGCCGCCACGTGGCGCAGCCCAGCTTATGCCGCATCACGGTAGAGCGGCGCGCGCACCGGTCAAGCGCCTGGGCGGGTTCCGCGCGACGAAGTCCAGGATGATGCTGTCCATCAGCAGGGCGAGCGCCGCGTCGGGCCGCTTCTCCGGCTCCGCATCCGGGGTGCCGAACAGTGCGGCGACCACCTCGCAGCCGCGCTCCTGCAGGACATGCTCGCGCGTCGCCGGCAGGCCCAGCACGGCGCCGCGCCGCTACAGGCCCGCGAGGAGGCCGGCTCTATCCTGGCTGCTCACCTCCTCTCTCCTCGCCCTCGTGCACCCGATGCCGTGCGCCCGCCCGCGTGCGCTCCGTCGTCCGGCCGCCGGCACCCTGGATGGGGCGGCCACGCCGCTTCCGCGGCGCAGAATCTTGGCGCCGCGCTGGCCGCCCAACCGGGGCGCGCGATCGAGAATCGGTCCGAATGGCTGCCTGACGGCTGGATCGTCCGCAAGCGTCGCGGCCCCGCACGAGAGATCGATACCCGGCGGAAGACGGGCTGACCTGTGGCCGACGGAGTCGGCCGAGGCCGCGAATGCGGCCCGCCGCGTCGGCGGCGAGCCAGGGCCCGGAGGGCCGCCGGCGTCTGAGGCGGTTATGTAGGCTGTGGATTTCGCGATGATTTTCGGGGCATGTCGCGCTTGCTTCGATCAAGCAGTTCGAACCACGCGCCGTTGGACAGCCCGCAAACTCATAGTTTTTTTTGGATTTTTCTGGACGTACCAGATCGTCCAAGTCAGCAGGTCCGGAGAGAATTGGCCTTTGGAGAGCGATTTTCGGCTCTCGCCGGTTAGGGGCGGTCAATAGGTCGGCCCAGAACGCCCCAGCAAACCTGCCACTCAGCGCGGCGGTCGGTCAGGCGGAGAGCACGGCTCGTATGGGAACTGGCGGAGCGAGACGGATTCGAATCGGGGGTACGCCGTTCGTTGGTGGCCAGGCCTTGGAATGCGGGTCAGATGCGGACCGTGATGTACTGGCATCGTCGGTTGCGTGTCCCCGCATCCAACGATACCAATACTTCTCGACCAGATCCAGAACGGCCGTTCCCTCCCAGGGCAACGGCCGTTTTGCTGTTCGGGGCATCGCATGCCCGATCAGCGGCCGGCATCTGCAGGAACGCCGCCAGGTCGCCCCGCAGGCTCAGCGACACCTCGCCGCGGCGCTCGCCTGGATGGATCAGGATCGCGTCGATCAGCCCGCGCAGCGCCTCGGTCGCAGCCAGCATCGTCGCTGGGTCCTTCAGCGCCTCCTCCAGCGCCTCGACCTTGCGGCGATACAGCGTAGGCAACTGCGGGTGTACACGCGGGAGTGCCTGGCCATTGTGGTGGCGCGGCGGCTGACCTCCGACGACGTGCTGCAGGTGCTGACGCATCTGTTCGTCGAACGCGGACCACCGGGGCACCTTCGCTCCGAGAACGGGCCGGAGTTCGTGGCGAAGGTGGTGCGCGGCTGGCTCTGCCGGCTCGCGGTGACGAGCCTGTTCATCGAGCTCGGCAGCCCTTGGGAGAACGGCTACAGTGAATCGTTCAACGGCAAGCTGCGGGATGAACTGCTGGACCGGCAGATCTTTCTATTCGCTGCGGGAAGCTGAGGTGCTGATCGAGCGCTGGCGGCGGCACTACAACACGATCAGGCCGCACAGCGCGCTGAGCTATCGGCCGCCGGCGCCAGAAGCGGCGTTGCCCTGGCCGTCTGGCCCCGCCTACCCTCCGCTCCGGCAGGGCCAGACGGCCACGCCAGAAAATGGGTCAAGTCTCTCATAGCCCGTGGTTCCCCAATCAGGGGCAGGTCACATTATCTCGGGGCGTTGCCCACACCCCGCATCTAACGATCCCAGCGTTTGGAACCGGGGAAGGGTGCTCGCCGTTCGCAACGGTATGCGCCCCGCCCGGCCGCATGCCGAGCGCGACGGGGCTGCGGCAAGGTTCGACCGAGGCCGCCGCAGCCTGCAAATGCGATTTTGGTGCATGCTGGCCTTCGGCGTCGTTGGTGTTGGGGCCGGTCCAAAATGCAGGGGCAAGTCACTCCGGGCGGGCATCCCGGTTGGTCAGCCAGCGCCTTCCGGTTCCGGATACGGACCGGCCGGCGCGGATCGCCCGCGCCTCGCCTCGCTCGGGCGCCGCCACTGGGTGACGGTCCTGCCGGCGGCTTTTCGCTGCCAGGGCCGCTCTCGGTGTCGCGCGGCCTCCGGGCGGCCGCGCACGACCACCGCTGACGGGACTTGCCCGCCGGCGCAGGTGCCCTGTATGGGCGCCCTGGCCGGAAGACAAGTCGAGGGAGCCAGGATGGCGCGCCTGAAGCGCGAGGATCGTGAGCGTCAGATTCTCGACGGCGCCATCCGCTTCTTCTCCGAGCACGGCTTCGGCGGCCAGACCCGCGAGCTCGCCCGGCAGCTCGGCGTAACGCAGCCCCTTCTCTATCTCTACTTTCCCTCGAAGCAGGCCCTCATCGAGCGGGTCTACCAGGAGCTGTTCCTGACGCGCTGGCGGCCGGAATGGGAAGTGCTGGTCGCCGACCGCAGCCTGCCGCTGCGCGTGCGCATGACGCGGTTCTATGCGGAGTTCCAGGAGACGATCTTTTCCCGCGAATGGGTCCGGATGTTCGTCTACGCCGGCCTCGACGGCGTAGACTACAATCGCCGCACGCTCGAGCGGCTGGAGGCGCGCATCTTCCGCCGCGTCTGCGTCGAGCTCCGTCTCGCCGCCGGCTATCCGGAAGTCGCGCCGGAGACGGTGTCGCCCGCGGAACTCGAGTATGTCTGGCAGCTGCACGGGCGGCTCTTCTACTGGAACCTGCGTCGCCACGTGTACGGCCTGCCCGATCGCGCCGCTGCCGAGGAGGTCATCGAGATGATGATGGACGATCTTCTCGCCGGCAGCGCTCTCGTGCTCGCGCGGCTCCTCGGGCCGCCCCAAGCGCGGGCCGCTTCCGCCGCCCGACGGCAGCCGCAGCCCGCCAGCTGAGCCGCTGCATTCGGCTTGACGTGAGCGTGTCCATCAACTAATCAAGCGATAATTAAGGCTGTGTCCGTTAGAGACGCGGTCCTTGGGAGAGACGTTCATGAAGGCGGCAGGATTCCGATTCCTGCGCGCTCGCTGTGTCGCGGAGGCTCTGGCTCTCAAGGCCGAGCACGGCGAGGATGCGCGCTTCATCGCGGGGGGGCAGAGCCTAGTCCCCGCGCTCAATCTCCGGCTTCTCGAACCTCGCGCGCTGATCGACATCGCCGGCCTGCCCGAGTTGACGGGCATTCGCGTGGAGCGTGGGCGTCTCGTGATTGGCGCGCTGACGCGCCACGCGGCGCTCACCGGCGATCCGCTGGTTGCCGCGCATGCGCCGCTGCTGCTCGAGGCGCTGCCCTACGTGGCCCATGCCGCAATCCGGAACCGCGGCACCTTCGGCGGCAGCATCGCGCTCGCCGACCCCGCCGCGGAGTGGCCGGCCTGCTGCCTCGCGCTCGACGCCACCATGGTCCTGACCGGGCCGCACGCCGAGGGCGAGCGCCGGGTGCCGGCGACGGAGTTCTTCCGCGGCCTCTACGCCACGGCGCTCGGTCCGGACGATCTGCTCCTGCGCGTCGAGATTCCCTGCCAGCCGGCCGGCACACGCAACGCAGCGCTGGAGCTCGCCCGCCGGCACGGTGACTTCGCCATCGTCGGTGTCGCGGCCACCGCTTCCGACCGCGAGCTCAAGGATGCGCGCATCGCCTTCTTCGGCGTCGCCGACCGCCCGATGCGCTTCGCCGAGGTGGAGCGCGCGCTGGCCGTCGAGGGGGTGAGCGCCGCGGCCGAGGCGCTGGCGCGGCAGGTCGACCCGCCAGCGGATCTCTACCACTCCGCCGCGACGAAGCGGCACCTGGCCGGTGTGCTGCTGCGGCGCGCCGTGGATCGGCTGCGCGGCGCGGCCTGAAGGGAAGGCGTCATGGACGAGGAGATCGAACTCGCCTTCACGCTCAACGGCAAGGCGGTGCGCCGACGCGTGCCCGTGCGGCTGCACGCGGTGGACCTGTTGCGCGAGGTCTTCGGCCTCTCCGGCCCGCGCGTCGCGTGTGAGCACGGCATCTGCGGCGCCTGCACGCTGCGCGTGGATGGCCAGCTCGCACGCGGCTGCC
Source organism: Falsiroseomonas oryzae (assembly GCF_027856955.1). Classification (GTDB taxonomy): domain Bacteria; phylum Pseudomonadota; class Alphaproteobacteria; order Acetobacterales; family Acetobacteraceae; genus Falsiroseomonas; species Falsiroseomonas oryzae. The sequence continues at coordinate 19,089 of NZ_JAPSMD010000009.1, forward strand.
TGCTGCTCGCCCCCCAGCTGGAAGGGACCGATGTCTGGACCATCGAGGGCCTGACCGCGACCGGGGAAATTGCGGATCTGCAGAACGAGTTCCACGCCCGCAACGCGATGCAGTGCGGCTGGTGCACGGCCGGGATGCTGATCACGGCGGCGGAGATCCTGGACGCGCCGGCCCCGATGGATCGCCAGGCGATCCGCGAGCATCTCTCGGGCAACTACTGCCGCTGCACCGGCTACCAGGCGATCGTGGATGCGGTGGAGGCCACGCGGCAGGCCCGCGCAGCTGGAAGGAGCGCGGCATGAATCGGATACTGCGCGAGGCCGCCGATACACCGGCGATCGGCGCCGCCGTGCCGCGGCCCAACGGCCGCCGCCTGCTGGAAGGCCGCGGCCGCTACGTGGACGACATCGCCCTGCCGCGCATGGCGCATGTGGCCTTCCTGCGCAGCCCTCACGCCCATGCGCGCATCCTGGCCATCCGCGCCGAGACGGCGCGCGGCATGCCGGGCGTCCTGGACGTGGTGACGGGCCAGGATCTGGCCGAGACCGTGCAGCCTTTCGCCGGGCTGCTGGTACACTTCAAGGGCATGAAGTCCGCCCAGCAGCGCTGCATCGCCGTGGACCGCGCTGCCTGGCAGGGCGAGCCGGTGGCCGCTGTGGTCGCGGAGACGCGGCGGCAGGCCGAGGACGCCGCCGCGCGGATCGAGGTGGAGTACGAGCCGCTGCCGGCCGTCGGCTCGCTCGCCGCGGCGGCAGAGCCGGGCGGCATGATCGCCCAGCCGGAGCTCGGCGACAATGTCTGCTTCACGCGCGAGGTGGAGGGCGGAGACTGGGACCGCGCCATGGCGCAGGCCGACCTGGTGGTGGAGCGCAGCTTCCGCTTCCCGCGCCACACCGGCGTCTGCCCGGAAGGTCGCTCCGTCATCGGCGACTGGAACCCGGCCGACCGACGGCTGACCGTCCACATCTCCCACCAGGCGCCGCACATGATCCAGGACTGCTACGCGCGCCTGCTCGGTCTCTCGGAATCCGACGTGCGCGTGGTCTGCCCCGATGTCGGCGGCAGCTACGGCATCAAGACGCATGTCTATGGCGACGAGCTCGCGACCTGCGCGCTGTCCATGCGGATCGGCCGGCCGGTGAAGTTCGTCGCGGACCGGCTGGAGAGCTTCCTTTCCGACATCCACAACCGCGACCACGCCGTGACTGCGAAGCTGGCGGTGAAGCGGGACGGCACCATCCTCGCCCTCGGCTACGAGGGGACGCAGGCGATCGGCCCCTATTCCGTCTATCCGCGCACCAGCGTGGTGGAGGGGAACCAGATCGCCAATATCTGCGGCCAGTGGTACCGGCTGCAGGGCTACCGCGCGAAGGTGCGCGCTCTGTTCACCAACCTCGCTCCCTATTCGAACTACCGCGCCGTCGGCCATCCCGTTGCGGTCGGCGTGACCGAGGGCCTGGTGGACGCGGCGGCGCGGCAGATCGGCATGGACCCGGCCGAGATCCGCCGCAGGAACCTGCTGCGCGACGAGGATTTCCCGCTGCAGACACCCTCGGGCATGAAGTTCGAGGGCATGTCGCACCACCGCTGCCTCGATACCGTGCTGCGCATGATGGACTATGACAGCCTCCGCGCCGACCAGGCGGAGGCGCGCAGGCGCGGGGTCTATCGCGGCATCGGCCTCGCCTCGATGATCGAGATCACGAACCCCTCCGCCATGTTCTACGGCGTGGGCGGGGCGCGCATCTCGGCCCAGGATGGCTGCACGGTGCGGCTGGAGCCGCAGGGCGGCATCATGGTGCTGCATGGCTGCGGCGAGCAGGGGCAGGGCACGGAGACGATCTTCGCACAGGTCGTCGCGGACGCGGTCGGCGTGCCGATGGGCCGCGTGCGGCTGGTGACCGGCGACACCGACGCCACGCCCTATGGCGGCGGCACCTGGGCGAGCCGTGGTGCGGGCGTCGGCGGGGAGGCCGCCTGGCAGGCGGGCCGCGCGCTGCGCAAGTCCATCCTCGACCTCGCCGCCACCATCCATCAGCGCGACGCCGCGCAGCTCGACATCCGCGGCGGCATCGTGGTGGATGCGGCGACCGGCGAGCAGGTGACCGACTTGGCGGAGGTTGGGCGTGTCGCCTATTTCCGCCCCGACACGCTGGGCGGCGTGCGGCCGGAGCTTTCGGTCACGCGGCACTACCTGCCGACGCAATACGCCTTCGCCTTCACCAACGGCATCCTGGCCTGCCACCTCGAGGTGGACCCCGACACCGGCTTCATGAAGCTGCTGAAGTTCTGGGCCGTGGAGGATTGCGGCAAGGTCCTCAACCCGCTGCTGGTCGAGGAACAGATGCGCGGCGCCATCGTGCAGGGCATCGGGCCGACGCTGCTGGAGGAGTGTCTCTACGACGAGCGCGGCCAGATGCTGAACGGCAGCATGGTGGACTACCTGGTGCCGATGGCCGCCGAGATGCCCGACATGGAGGTCGCGCATATCGAAACGCCGACGCGCGAGTCCGCGATCGGTGCGAAGGGCGCGGGCGAGGCCGGCACCGCGGGCGCGCCCGCCGCCATCATGAACGCGCTGAACGACGCGCTGTCGCCCTTCGGTGCGGAGCTGACGGAGATGCCCTTCACGCCGGAGCGCATCCTGCGCGCCCTCGGCAAGTCCTGAGCGGGAGGAGAGGTCCATGTCCGGCGACATCGCGGCATCCGGCGGCGCGGTGGACGCCGCGCACCGCGGACTCGAGAGCTTCACCCGCCTGTTCCACATCGTCTCGGTCTTCGGCTTGCTCGCCATTGCGCTGCTGGTTTGTGCCGACGTGCTGTCGCGCGGGCTGTTCAACCAGCCGGTGCCGGGCACGGCGGAGATGGTGGCGAACACCCTGGTCGGCCTGGTCTTCCTGCAACTGCCTTTCGCCGTGCTGAGCAACGGCATGATCCGCGCCACCGTCGTGTACGACGCGGCGAACGATCGCGGGCGGCTGGCGATCGAGACGGTCACCTGCCTGCTCGGCATCGGGATCTGCGGCGCCATCGCCTATGGCGGGTGGGGTCCGATGCTGGAGGCCATCGAGATCGGTGCCTACGAGGGCGAGGGCGCGTTGCGCGTGCCGGTCTGGCCCGTCCGCATCATCCTGGTGACCATGTCGGCGCTGGCCGCGCTCGCCTACTTCGCCATGCTCATCAATGCATGGCGGCATGGCGCGCCGAAGGACAGCTCGGCGGCGGTCGAGTGACGGGGCAGCGGGCGGCAAGGGGGGAACCGGCATGACGGGGATCGAGATCGCCACGCTGATGGTCGGCCTGCTGATCATCCTGGTGGCCTGCGGCGTCCACATCGCGCTCTGCCTGATCGCGGCGAGCATGACGGGCGTGATGCTGATCACCGGCAACCCGATGGTGCCGGTGCGCATGCTGCAATCCACTGCCTTCCAGTTCCTGCGCGACTACGTCTTCGCCGTGATCCCGCTCTTCATCCTCATGGGCGATCTGGTCGGCCGTTGCGGCGCGGCGGAGGACATGTTCAAGGCGGTGAACCGGGGCCTGCGGCGCATCCCGGGCCGGCTGGCCGTGGCGACCGTGATCGGCAACGCGATCTTCGCAACCGTCACGGGCGTCTCCGTCGCTGCGGCGGCGGCCTTCAGCCGCTTCGCCTATCCGGCGATGCGCAAGGCCGGCTACCAGCAGCAATTCGCCGTCGGCGCCATCGCCGGCAGTGCCGTGCTCGGCATGCTGATCCCGCCGAGCGTGCTGATGATCGTCTGGGGGATCCTGGCGGAGCAATCCATCGGCCAGCTCTTCCTGGCCGGCATCGGGCCGGGCCTGCTGCTGACGGCCCTGCTCTGCGTCTACATCATCGTCTCCGTGAAGCGGGATCCGTCGCTGGCGCCGGATGTCGCGCCTGTCGCGACCGGCCTGCCCTCCGGCCCCCCCGCAGCGCGCAGCCTTTCGGCCGCCGCCACGCCGCCCGCCTTCGTCGAGCGCGCGAAGGAGAATGCGCAACTGCCGATGACGCCGCACGAATGGCTGGGCGCCGGCGGAATCGGCGCGCTGATGCTGCTGGTGCTCGGAGGAATCTGGGGCGGCCTCTTCACCCCGACCGAGGCCGCGGCGATCGGCGCGCTGGGTGCGCTGACGCTCGCCTTCCTCAAGGGGATGACCGTGCGCCAGGTCTTCGGCGTGTTCTACGACACCGCGAAGATCACCGCGCCGCTGCTGCTGCTGCTGATCGCGGCGCAGATGTATTCGCGCATGCTCTCCATGGGCGGGATGACGGCGGCGGTTCAGGGCCTGGTCACGGGCCTCGATCTCGGTCCGCTCGAGGTCATGCTGATCATGGTCGTGATCTGGCTGCTGCTCGGCATGATCATCGACAGCGTCTCGATCATGCTGCTGACCGTGCCGATCTTCTGGCCGGTGGCGAACATGCTGGGCTTCGACCCGATCGCCTTCGCCATCGTCGGCATCCTGGTGATCGAGTGCGGCCTGCTGACCCCGCCATTCGGGATGCTGCTGTTCTCCGTGAAGAGCGCCCTGCCGGGACAAGGCGTCAGCATCGCCATGATCGTCAGGGGAAGCCTGCCCTATGTCGGGCTGATCCTGCTGACCGCGGCGCTGGTGTGGACCTTCCCGCCGATCGCCACCTGGATCCCGCGCAACCTGATGTGAGCCGGGCGACTGCCACACGCCACCAAGGGAGGAATGAGCAGATGTCGAGGACTTCCATCAGCCGGCGCGGCGCGCTGGCGTGCGGCGCGGCGGGGCTTTCCGTCGCGCTGATCGGCACGAAAGCCAGCGCCCAGGCACGCGCCATCAACCTGCGCATCGCGTCGGGCCACACCACCTCGGCGCTCGCCTATGTCGGCGTGGCCGACAGCTTCTTCATCCCCGAGGTGGTGCGCCGCTCGCGCGAGCGCGGGCATCCGGTGACCTTCACCGTCTCCTGGGGCGGCGCGGTGACGCGCGTGAACGAGACGGTGGAAGCCGTCCAGAACGGCGTCGTGGATGTCGGCCTGTTCCTCGCCACGTTCGAGGCGGCGCGCCTGTTCTCCCATAACTGGCACCCCTGGGTGCCGTTCTCGCCCGACAGCAACGCGCTGCAGGTCAAGGTCACGCACGAGGTCTATGAGCGCGTGCCCTATCTGCGGAACGTGTTCGAGCAGCGCTTCGGTCAGCGCATGATCGCCGTCTCCGGCGCGCCGAGCGTGGACCTCGCGACGCGCACGCCGTGGAACCGGCTCGAGGACCTGCGCGGGCGGCGCATCGCGGGCGCGGGGGCGCTGCTGAACTTCCTCCGGCCCGCCGGCATCGTCGGCGTGCAGGGCAGCCTCGCGGACTTCTTCACCTCGGCCCAGTCGGGCGTGGTGGACGGGGTGATGACCGTGACCGCCGGCAAGATTGCGATCCGCCTCTACGAGGTGAACCCGCACCTGCACGTCACGCGCTTCGGCGCTTCCGGCTCCGCGCACATCACGGTCAACTCCGACCGGTGGCGGAGCCTGCCGCGCCCCGTGCAGGAGACGATCCAGGAAGTGGCGACCGAGTGGCAGTTCAAGACGGCGGAGGAGAACGACCGTCTCTACGCCACTGCCGTGGACCAGTGGCGCACCTTCCCCAACACGACCGTCAGCTACATGAGCGAGGAGACGCGCCTCGCCTGGGCGCAGGCGCTCGCTGGCCTGCCGCTCGAGCAGGCGCGGGAAGCCGATCGTCGCGGCATGCCCGGCTCGCAGATCCTGCGGACCTACATGGAGCGGCTCACGGCCAACGACTTCCGGCTGCCGATCGCCTACCCGACGGCCTGAGGCGGGCGTGACCAGGACGGCCCGGGCGGTTCGCCGCCCGGGCCGTTCGCGTCAGCGGGGGCGCGTTCAGAGGCGCCCGATCGCGCGCAGCACCTTCTCCGGCGTCGCCGGCATGTCGATATGGCGCACGCCATGCACCGACAGGGCGTCGGACACCGCGCCCACTACCGCGGCCAGCGCGCCGGTGATGCCGCCCTCTCCCGCGCCCTTCACGCCGAGCGGGTTCTTCGGGCTCGGCACCTCGTTCATCGCGGTGACCAGGTTCGGCAGGTCGTCGGCGCGCGGCATCGTGTAGTCCATGAAGCTCGCCGTCAGCAGCTGGCCGCTGGCCGCATCGTGCACGATGCGCTCCAGCAGGGTCTGGCCGATTCCCTGCGCGATGCCGCCCTGGATCTGGCCGTGCACGATCATCGGGTTGATCACGCGTCCTACATCGTCCACCGCGACATAGTTCTCGACGGTCACCGCGCCGGTCTCGCGGCAGACGGAGACCTCGCAGACATGGCAGCCATTGGGGAAGGAGGGACCGTCGGCCGTGTGGTCCATCTCCGCCGCCAGCGCGTTGCCGAGCTCGGCCGCCAGCGCGCCGCTCTCCATCGCGCGCGCGACCTCGAAGATCGACACGCCGCGATCGGTCCCGCCGACCAGGAAGCGCCCGCCTTCCAGCACGATGTCGCCAGGCGCGGCCTCCAGCATATGTGCGGCGGCGGCGCGGCCCATCTCGATCACCTTCGTCCCCGCCAGGTGGATGGCCGTGCCCGCGACGCGCATGGATCGCGTGGCGTAGGATCCGTCGCCCCATTTCACGCGGTCCGTGTCGCCCATCACCACGTCCACGAGGGCAGGATGCACGCCGAGCAGCTCCACGGCGAGCTGCGCATAGGCCGTCTCGCAGCCCTGGCCCATCGGGCCTGAGCCCGCCATCACCTCGACCCGGCCGGTCGAGCCCAGCACCCGCACCTCGGCGAATTCGCGCGGCATGCCGCCGGCGACCTCGACGTAGTTGGAGATGCCGATGCCGCGCAGCCGTCCGCGCGCCGCATCCGCCGCACGGCGCGCCGGGAAGCCGTCCCAATCCGCAAGCTGCAGCGCCATGGCCTGGCTGTCGGCGAAGCGGCCGCTGTCGTAGTTCAGGCCGATGAACGTCTTGAAAGGGAAGGCGTCGTCGGGGATGAGGTTGCGCCGGCGGATCTCCGCGCGGTCCAGCCCCATGTCGGCCGCGGCAAGGTCGAGAAGCCGCTCGACGATGTAGGTGCCTTCAGGCCTCCCAGCGCCGCGGTAGATGTTGACGGGGCAGGTGTTGGTGATCGCGACCTGCACCTCCGCGTGGCAGAGCGGTGTCCGGTACAGAACCTGCGTGGAGCGCAGGAAGTTCCAGGTCGGCGGGATCACCGCGAGCGGCGTGACAAAGGCGCCGGTGTTCGCGATCTGGCGGATACGGAGCGCCAGGATCCGTCCTTCGGCATCCAGCGCCAGCTCGCCGTGGCAGCGCTGGTCGCGCGTCATCCAGTCCGAGAGGAAGCCCTCGGTGCGGTCGGCGACCCACTTCACCGGCCGGCCGATCCGCTGTGCCGCCCAGCAGGCCAGCGCGTACTCGTTGTAGAGGTGGATCTTGCCGCCGAAGCCGCCGCCGACATCGGCTGAGACCACGCGGAACCGCTCGCGGGCCACCTTGAAGACGTGGTCGGCGAGGTAGTCCTTCGCGCGGTTCGCCGCCTGGGTGCAGGTGTGCAGGGTCCAGCGCCCTGTCGCGGTGTCGTAGTCGGCGACCGCCGCGCGCGGCTCCATGAAGCCTTGGGTGATGCGGGTCTGCTCCACCGTCAGGCTGGCGACATGGGCGGCCTGGTCGAACGCGGCCTGGACGGCGGCGGGATCCCCGAAGCTCCAGTCGAGCACGCGATTGCCGGGGACGTGCTCCTGCAGCTGCGGCGCACTGGGGGCGAGCGCGTCCGCGGCCTCGCTCACATGCGGCAGGATTTCCCACTGGATGGCGACGAGCTCCGCCGCATCGCGCGCCTGCTGGAGCGTGTCGGCGACCACCAGCGCGACCTCGTGCCCGACATACATCGCCCGCCCGCGGGCGAGCGGCAGGTAGGGCACCTCGATGAACTCGCTGCCGTCCCGGTTCTTCGGATAGGCCGGTGCCGCCGCGCCAGAGAGCCCAGGCGGGCATCCCAGCCCATCGGCAGTGGCGTCCTCCCCGGTCAGCACGGCGTGAACGCCGGGTGCGGCGCGGGCTGCGGCGGTGTCCATTGCGACTATCCGCGCATGCGGATGCGGCGAGCGGAGCAGATGGGCGAAGACTTGCCCGGGGAGCGAGACGTCGGCCGTGAAGCGGCCCTGGCCGCGCAGCAGCCTGTCGTCCTCCCGGCGCCGGACGGGCTGGCCAATGCCGAAGCGCGCGGCATCCGCCGCCGCGGTGACCTGATCCATGACATCCCTCCACCATATGCGGCGCGCCGTGATCCTGGCGCCTGTAATTATCTTTTGATAATTATGTGGCCATCCGCCGCGGCTTCGCAAGCGCGGCGTGCCGGCCGTGCTCCACCGGCGGAGGGAGTAGGATGATCTCATGGCGCTGTGGCTGAAGCGCTCGATTGCGGCTGCCGTGAAGGCGGCCGCCTAGGACACTGTGCGGACCACGGTGGAGGCGCTGCTTGCCGACATCACCCGGCGCGGCGATGCCGCCGTGCGCGAGATGTCGGCGCAGTTCGACGGCTGGGACCGCGCCGATTTCCGGCTGGCCGATGCCGAGATCCGCGCCTGCCTGTCCGAGCTGCCAGCCCGCGCACTGGACGAGATCCGCTTCGCGCAGGAGCAGGTGCTGAACTTCGCGCAGGCGCAGCACGAGTCGATGAAGGACATCGAGGTCGAGACGCTGCCCGGCGTGATCCTCGGCCACCGCAACATCCCGGTGAACTCGGTCGGCTGCTACGTGCCGGGCGGCAAGTACCCGCTGCTGGCTTCTGCCCACATGTCGGTCGTGACGGCGAAGGTCGCGGGCGTGCCGCGCATCATCACCTGTGCGCCGCCCTACCAGGGCCGGCCGGCGCCCGCGATCGTCGCCGCCCGGCACCTGGCCGGCGCCGACGAGATCCGCGTGCTCGGCGGCGTGCAGGCGGTGGGCGCGATGGCGCTCGGCACCGAGACGATCGCGCCAGTGGACATGCTGGTCGGGCCCGGCAACGCCTATGTCGCCAAGGCCAAGCGCCAGCTCTTCGGGCGTGTCGGGATTGATCTCTTCGCAGGGCCGACCGAGACGCTGGTGATTGCCGACGAGACTGTGGACGGCGAGATCTGCGCGACCAACCTGCCCGGCCAGGCCGAGCACGGTCCCACCAGCCCCGCGATCCGGCTGACCGATTCTGAGAAGCTCGCCCGCGAGACGATGAGGGAAGTCGAGCGGCTGCTCACCGTCCTGCCAACCGCCGCGATCGCCGCGAAGGCCTGGGCGGATTACGGCGAGGTGATCCTCTGCGTCGACAAGGCGGAGATGCTGAGGGAGGCCGACCGCATTGCCAGCGAGCATGTGCAGGTCATGACCTCCGACGACGATTTCTTCCTGAAGAACATGACCAACTACGGCGCGCTGTTCCTTGGCCCGCGCACCAATGTGAGCTATGGCGACAAGGTCATCGGCACGAACCACACGCTGCCGACGCTGGGCGCGCCGCGCTACACGGGCGGGCTCTGGGTCGGCAAGTTCCTCGTCCGCAGTGGAAGAGAACCTCCGGCGCGGGCGACTCCTGCTGCTCCTCGCGCTCGATCGCGCAGGCGCCGGACTGCGCGGTTTCGTGGAGGACCTGCGCAACATGCCCGGTCTGCCGTTCGAGATCGGGCTGCTCGAAGCGGCCTGTCACGCCGACCCGGACCGGCCAGCCGACGTTCTCGTGACGACCCGGCTGGTTCATGTGCTCCGGGCCATCGACCGGCCGGTCTTTCGGGTGGTCGACGGTGGTGAGGTCGATCCGGTATCGGCGTCTCAGACCCTGAAGCGCCGGCCGGTTCCGCTGCTCGAGGCGGAGTTCTACGCGATGCTTGAGGCGCGAGAGGCAGGGGCGGGCGAACGGCTTCGGAAGTTCGTCGAGCGCCTTCTGCCGCTCGGAGTTCGCGCCGACGTCGTTCGAACCCTGACGCTGCGAGGGGAAATCAGCGACCAGGCGTCTCTGAGCCTTTGCTCGATCTCCACGGCCGGTGAGGTCCAGATCTACCCGGCAACGCCGTCCGTGCTTGCACTCCCTGGCGGGCCGGAGGCTGTGCAGTTCTACCTCGATGGCATAGCCAGACTGGCCGGCGGCGAAATTGCCCCTGGTGGCACTGCCAACGGCGCGCTGACCAACCAGAGGATCTTGAAGGATGGGCGATATCCGCGCGTTGCCGATCTACTTGATCATGCCAATGGTTGGCTTGAGGTGATCAGGGCCTGCCTGGATCGCCTTCGAGGCTAGTTGGCCTGCGCGGGCTGTATGGATTGCTGCGAGAGACCTTGGCCGGAGGATTAGTGCACTCGAGTGCACGGGATTTGCACACGGACTAACTCGCCGAGCCACAGCCGCGGCTGGGGAGGGCAAATGTACCACTACCATGTCAGCCAAGCCGTGCTGAAGGGCGGCGCGACGGAGCGGCCAGCGATCGAACGCCTCCCGGCCGGCGAGATCGAAGCGGCGGTGGTCGCCCAGGTCCGCGCCCTGCTACGCCAGCCCGAGATGGTGGTCGGCACATGGCGGGCGGCGCGGACGACAGCGCCCGACGTGACCGAGCAGGGGGTTCTGCTGGCGCTGGAGCGGATCGAGCCGCTGTGGGACGAGCTCTTCCCCGCCGAGCGGGCGCGCATCGTCCGGCTGCTGGTGGACCGGGTCGACGTCCGGGCGGAGGGCGCCGCGGTGCGGCTGCGGCTGGACGGGCTCGGCAGCCTGGTCCGCGACCTCGCCGCCCAGGCGCCCGAGGCCGGGAGATCTGCGGCATGAGCGAGGCGGCGCAGACCCTCACGGTGGTCATCCCGCTCCGGATGAAGCCGCGCGGCGGGCGGAAGGCGATGGTCATGCCCGGCGTGCTGGCGCTGGAGCGCCGGCAGGACATCACGCTCATCAAGGCGGTGGCGCGGGCGTTCCGGTGGCGGCGGATGCTGGAAACCGGGCGGTTCGGCACAATCAACGAGCTGGCCGCGGCCGAGAAGATCAACTCGTCCTACGTCTCGCGCGTGCTGCGGCTGACGCTGCTAGCTCCGGACATCGTGGAAGCGATCCTGGACGGGCGGCAGCCGCAGGGGACCACGCTGCCGTCACTGATGGAGCCGCTCCCGGTGGAGTGGGAGCGGCAGCGAAAGGCATTCGCTGTTAGCTGAGCAGGGTGCCGCCGGGGCACGCGGCGGATCAGTTGACGTACCGGTCCGCCTGGAAGGCTACCGGTGGGCCGTGGCACGAACCGGCGCCGCCACAGGCAGGGCGTCCGCGCCCATGGCCGTCGTGCAGGCTTCGGCAGCTGAGGCGTGCGCCGCGCTTTCCAGCCCCGCACTTATGCCACCCACCACAGCGGCAAGCGCGCGGCACAACGCCGCCAAGCGTAAGGGTGCGCCTTCCTGGGCCGGAAGCGGCGCCCCGAGCGCGAAGGCAGGCGCCCCGTCGCCAATCGCCACTGCGGCGGCGAAGCCCGGCCCGCCGGTGTCACGCAGGCGCGCCGCCGATGCGTGGACGACGCCAAGGATCGCCCTGGAGCCTGGCCCGTAGCCAATGGCTACCGCCATACCGCTGCCCATCCTGCGCGTCATGACATCGAGTGCGTCGAGCGCGCCCGCGACAACACCGTCCTGTTCGTCCGACCCCTCCTCGCAGCGCGTGGGCGCGAGCTCGAGCACTGCTGCATGCTCCTCGAACAGAAGCGCTGAGACCAGCGCGTCATGCGCCGCGTCATGCCGACGCTCCATCGTCAACAAAACGACGCCGCCGTCTCCCGACTGCCAGGTTGCCGGCATGTTGAGCAGTACGCCGGCGCGGCACGGCTGCAAGGCGTCCCGTTCGGTCTCGAGATAGTGGTAGGTCGTCTGCTCGCGGGCGAGGGCGGGCGGCACGGCAAGGCTGGCGGCAAGCACCGCTGCGCCAATACGAGACGGCATCATCGAGACCCTTCTGTCACGGCCCACGGCGCTCTCCATCGTCCTGCCCGGCCCTCGGCCTTGGCGTCCGCTTGGTAGTCGCCTCATGATCTGTTCGAGACGCAGGCTGGTCGGGCGACGGGGCCGGCCGACGAGTGTGGAGGCTGTGCGGGGCGCGTGACCCGGGCGAGCAAGGCGCTACCCACGGCGCCCGCCACCGCCATTCCGATCACCGGGATCATGTGCCCCGCCATCGCCCCGATGCCGAAGGCCAGCATCGGCGGTGCAGCGAGCAGCGCGATGCCGCGGCTGGTGTAGAGCACGCCGAGCACCCCGCCGACCGAACGTGATCCGAAGTTGTCGGCGACAAAGGCCGGCAACAGCGCGACGAAGCCGCCCTGCAGCGCGCCGAAGCCGAGTGCGAAGACCTGCAGCGTGGGCTCGTTCTCTGCTGCCGCCCAGAGCAGCATGGAGGCCGCCATGGCGGCGCAGCAGACGAGGAATACCTTGCGCCGACCCACTGCGTCCCCGAGGGCCGCCAATAGGAAGCGCCCGATGATCGTGCCGATTCCGATCAACCCGAGCAGCGCGACCGCGTCATGCCGGGCTAGCCCCATGTCGCGCGCAGTGCCAACAAGCAGCGCATGCGGCAGCACGGAGGGCAGCGAGACGAGCAGTGTACCGGCATAGAGCAGGGCGGAATCACGGCTCAGAACGGCAGCCGGCGGCGTCAGGCGCGGCGCCGTCGCCGGCGCTTCCTGCTCTTGCGGGGCAGGCGCCAGGAGCAGCGCGCCCGCGACGCCGATAAGTGCGGCCAGCAACCCACATGCGACGAAAGCCGCGCGCCAGTCGCCAAGCGCGGAAAATGCGTCGGCTCCTGGTGGCACGAGGGCCGTGCCGATGCCGATACCGCTCACCGCAATGCCGGAGGCAAGGCCGCGATGGATGTCGAACCAGCGCTGCACGGCGGCGATGGCCGGGACATAGGCGAAGCCGCAGCCCAGGCCGATCAGCAAGCCGTAGCCGACATAAACCTCAATCAGGCTTGAGGCGGCAGCGGCTATCAGGAAGCCGAGCGCGACCAGCAGCATTCCCATGACGGCCAGCACACGCGCGCCCATGCGATCGGCAAGCGGCCCGGTCAGCGCGCTGACGAAGAAGCAACTGCCCCCGCTCAGCGCATACACGATCGAGACCGAGGCGCGCGAAGAGCCGAACGTCGCGGCGATATCCTCCGCAAAGGCAGCGTAAGAGTAGATTGCGCCGTAGCCCACCATGGTGACGAGGAAGGCGCCGGCCACCACCGCCCATCCGCGGAACCGCGGTGGTGGACGGTGGTGCAACGACCGCGAGCGAGGCAGCAGATCCGGCGCGGTGCGGCGCGCCTGTAGTCTGGCTGGAAGCGCCTCGGTCAGCATGCGCCCCACCCCTCCAGGGAGACGAAGTGCTCAGGTGGCGCTACCACCCAATCCCGGCCGCGCCGCGGCAAGCTGCCGACGCGGAGGCGGAGAACGGCGCAACTCATGCTTCCGGTGCGCTCCTCCGGGACGCAGCCGTCAGCATCTTGGCGTGTCACCGCTCAAGCATGGCCGCAGCGAGAAAGCCGACCGCCTGGGTGGCGGACATCTCGGCCAATTCCGGCCACGCGACCGTGCGGAGCATGCCTCGACCGACGGGCGCCGGTTGGAACGAGACCACATGCTCGCCGACTGGCGGGAGATCCCAGCCATGCGTCGCCCCTCGATAGTGGAGGATGCGCACGGGAACGCCCGCATCCTCGAAGTGTGAGGCCAGGTGGAGGCAGTCGCGCGGCGGGAGGCCCGCGCCGGTATCGCCATGCAGCACTAGCACCGGCGCGCGGGAGACGCCCGAACTCCCTGGCAGCGCGCCGGCGAGGGAGGCGCAGTCAGGATAGAGAAGGACGCGCGCCGTCCAGTCCCGCTCCTTTCCGCCGGGCCACACCGCGACGGCATGGGCGCCCCGGCCGAAGCCCAGTGCCGCGAGGCGCGTCGCGTCTATGCCCGGCTGCGCGGCGAGCACCTGCCAGGCGCGATCAAGAACATCAGCTTCCGCTTGCGGATTGAAGGACACGGGGCCGTCTGCGCCGTCCGCAGAGACGTGGTAGAGTTCTACCTCAAGCGCGGCGATGCCAGCATCGAGAAGCTGCCTTACGGTCAGTTCCGCGCGCCGGTCCGTGCCTGGGCTGTCGTACACGAGGATGACGGCAGGCACCGGCGCCGCAAACTGCCGCATCGTCAGCAGGCCTACCGCGCCCTCAGCATCATGAAGCAGGCGCGTCTCGAGCGACGACGCGGCTGTGGCGTAGGAGCCGACGAACAGCACCCCGCACAGCAGGCCGAGCCGGCGGAGCACGAATCGCGCCCAGTCGAGATGCCAGGCGAAGATCAGCCTGCGCACCGCGGACTCCACCTCCTGCGGGTTGCCACCGGCCGTGCGACGCACCGCCTCGGCCGCAGCGGGGGCGTGCTCGGCACGCGCGAGCCGCCACGTCGGGCGCGGCGCCGCCGCGGTGCGGAACGGGCTCATGCGCCTAGCCCGCGCGTGTTGGTGCCCTGCCTAGCTTGACGGCGGTGACGGAGCGCAAGGGCGTCGGGGCGGGCGCGGTGCTTGCCTCCTGCCGTTGGCGCGAGGGCGCCCTGCGAGGCCGGCGGGGCGGTGATCGCCCGCGCCAGTTCGTCGAGAAGCGCGAGGTTGACCGCTACGGCGTAGGCGCGGCTTGCTGCTTCCGCGGCCAAGGGATCGCCATGCAGCGCCGCCGCGCGCAGGCGCGACCGCGCGACCTCGGCCAGTTCCGCGCGGCGCCGCGGGTTCGGGCGCGAACGGCGAGGCAACTTCGCGCTCCGGCGCGACAGTGGATCCTGGAAGGTTGTTCGCATCTAGGGAGGGGCTCCAGCCTCCTCCCACCCTTCCACGCCTCGGCGTAGGGTCCAGGCCAGAAGGAGCCGGGGCGCGTCGTTCGTTGCCAAATCTGTCCAAACGCTGCGTGATTTGTCTATCGTGCCCTCGCGGCCGGAGTTCGCGCGCCAGGGCGCCTCGGCTGAGGATGGGGTGTTGCCATGCGAATTCCTGCGCTTCCGACCGACAGCACAGCGCGGACGACGTTCAAGGTCGGCCGCGCAAGCGACACCGCGGAGCTCGATGCACCTTCGCGCGTGAGCGACCGCCTTCCGGGATCGAGCCGCGAGGACCGTGACCGTCTGCATGATCGCGCGCTATCGCGCATGCGCTTCGGCAGCCGGGTTTTCAGCGTCGCGATCTGCAGCGCAGGGCCCATACTGGCAAGTCACGACGAGAGCCGCTTGGCGACCGACGTTTCGGTGAGCAGCGACGAGAGCGATGTCTTCGGCTTTTCGATGCCTCTGCGGGGCCATATGACGCTGGTTCAGCGCGGCAACCCGACGACCGCAGCCTTGTCCGGCCGCCTCGCCCACCGTCTCGGGACCGATACGCGCCTGGCCAGCACAGACCGCTGCGCGATCAGCCGTCGGCCATCATATCTTTCGCATGGCTCCCGATGACGGGAGTGAAAACGATGTTCTTGGGCGCACGCTCCCTCGATCCTCCGGTGGCCGCGAAGTTCAAGACCACAAGCAGCGTCGATCCGGCGGAGTTCACTGCCAGTTCGCGCATCAGCACCCGGCTTCCGGGGGTGAGCTGCAACTACGCCTATCAGCTGCGGGACCGTGCGCTGTGGCGCATGCGCTTCAACGAGTCGATCTTTGCCATGGCAGATCGCCGTGCTGGCACGATCGACGCGTGCTTCGCTGAAAATCGCTTCAGTACCGAGGTCACGCTCAGCGGCGGGGAAAGCAACAACTTTGTCGTCGTAATGCCCTGCAAGGGCTCCCTGACGCTACTGCAGGACGGCGCCGCGACGACCGCCAGCGAAGGCCGTGGTCTCGTCATGCGTCCGAGCCCGCGCGCCCGGGTGGTGTTCAGTGACGCCGGCGCCCGTGCCAATCTCTGTTTCAAAGTGGCGGAGGTTGAAGCGGCGCTGCAACACGCACTCGACCGCGACTTGCGCCGGCCGCTAGAGTTCGCCCCGGGGCTGGACTGGACCTGCGGCTTGGCCGTGAGCTTCAAGCGCCAGTTAGATGCCGTGTTCGGCGAGTTCCAGAGTCTTGACGGAGTGGCCGACAATCCCGTCGCGCTCGCCGCCATGACCGACCTCCTGGTGACCCTGCTGCTGCGCGCCGTGCCGCACAACTACACCGCCCAGTTGGACATCGGGGCACCATGCGCGGTGCCGGCCTATGTGCGGCGCGCCGAGGAGTTCATGCGCGCTAACAGCACCAATCCGATCCGTATCGCTGATGTCGCCGTTGCAGCAGGGTGCAGCGTGCGCAATCTGCACGGCGTGTTCCGGCGTTTCCGCGGCATGACGCCGCTCGCCGCGCTGCACGCGATCCGGCTGGACGCGGTAAGCGAGGAGTTGCGGACCGGTAGGAGCGGCACATCCGCGGCGGCCGTCGCGCGCCGCCACGGCTTCACCAACCTAGCACGCTTCGCCACCGCGTATCGCCGCCGCTTCGGCGAGGCACCATCGGAGACTGCCCATAGCAATGAGGGCTCTGTCAGCGCTCGCGCCAAGATAGCAGCAGGCAGAGCGCGTGGTGTGTGATCCACCCTGGTTTCCGTGGCGTTCGGGCCATTGAGCATGCCATGCCGGCCGTCTTGCTGACCGGCAACGCCGGTGATGGGACGCCACTCACTCTCGAAGGGGCATGGACGCAGGACGTCTCGCTGCTGCGCCGCGTGCGAACGGAAGTAGTACTCTCGGAGCTACCGCACACACGGCAGCCCCAATCACGTTGCGATGGCGGCCGCGCGGTCGTTTTCGGCCTTATCGGCGCTCATCCGGCTGAGGTGCCCGGCCCGTAAGCTACCTGCACCGGCCTAGACCTTCCGCGCTCCCCAGAAGATCGGGAAAGACGCCGGCACGATGCCTTGCACGCTGGTGCGATGGGCCGTCGGGTTGAAGTGCTGGCCCGTCGGGATGTAGGGCACCTCCTCGAGTGCGATCCGTTGCATCTGACGTGCAATGGACTTGCGGGCGTTGAGGTCCGGGGCGTCCAGCCACTCGTTCCGTAGCGCTTCGAGGCGCGGCGATACAGGCCAGCCGAACCAGCCCGCAGGCCCGTTCCCGCGCAGCGGGAGGTGGGTGGAGGGATCGGCAACGGTCAGGCCTTCAAAGGTCGTGCAGAAGGCGCTCCAGCCGCCGCGGTCCACCGGCTCCTTGCTCGTGCGTCGCTGCACCAGCGTGCCCCAATCCATGGCGGCAAATTCGGTGTTCAGGCCGAGGCGCCTGAAAAGGGCGTTCGCGACCTGGGCGAGCGCCATGGTCGCGGGATAATCCGTCGGCGCCATCAGTACGACGCGCTCGTTATTGTAGCCGCTCTCCGCGACCATCTGGCGCGCTCGGGCCAGATCGCGCGGGCCGGTTAGCACCTCCATCGCCTCGTCATTCGCCATGTGCATCCCGGGGGTGAAGGTGCCGACGGGCACGCGGAAGAGATCGGGCTCGCTGCCCAGCGCCACGGTGACGAAATCCTTTTGGCTCAGGGCAGGCAGGAGGGCCTGGCGGAGCTTTTGGTTGTTGAAGGGCGGCTGCGTATGGTTCAGCGCGATCATGCCGGTCACACCGATCCGGTCGTTGACAGCAACGCGGATCCCGCGGTTGCGGCGCATCAACGGCAGCAGGTCGACCTGGGGCTGCTGCACCCAATCCACCTCATTGTTGCCGAGGGCTGAGACGGCCGTCGCGGAGTCCGGCATGATCCGCCATTCCACGCGGTCGAAATTCGCCACCTTGCCGCCGGCAATGAAGCTTGGCGGCTCAGGGCGGGGTCGGTAATTCTCATTCCGAAGGTAGATGGCCTGGGACCCGGAGATCCACTGGTCCCGCACAAACCGGTAGGGGCCGGAGCCGACGATTCATTGATCTGCGTGAAGGCGTCGGTCCTCGCCACCCGCTCCGGCATCATGAAGCAGAAGTCGCTGAAGGCCTCGAGCATCAGACCGAAGGGCTGCTTGAGGCGGATGACGAAGCTCCTGTCGTCGGGCGCGCTCATCTCCTCCGTGCGCTCGAGCAGCGTCTGGCCCATGGGACGCCGGCGGCCCCAGCGCTGAACACTGGCGATGCAGTCGGCGCCGCGCACCGGCACGCCGTCATGGAAGACCTGCCCCTCGCGCAGCCGGAAGCGCCAGGTCAGGCGGTCCTCCGAAACCTCATGCGCTTCGACCATCTGCGGCCTGGGCGTGAAGCTCTCATCCAGTGCGAAGAGCATGTCCCAGATCATCAGCCCGTGGTTCCGGGCGACGGTCGTCGTCGTCCAGACCGGGTCGGGGTTGTGGAGATTGCCCTCGGGCACGAAGCGCAGCACGCGGGTCGGGTTCTGCGCGAGGGTGGGGCGAGCCAGGGCCGACAGGGCGGCGGTGGCGGCAATCAGGGTCCGGCGGCGCATGCTTCGTATCTTGGCTCAAGCCTGCTCCAGCAGGTGTCGCGCGAGGAAGGCCATGACTGCGCGATGGGCCGTCCGCCGGTTGTCGCGCTTGAGGAAACCATGACCTTTGTTGCGGAAGGTCAGATACTCCACGGGGATATCCCGCCGCAACAGGGCCGGGACGATCTGCTCGCTCTCGTGCGGCGGCACGCGGGGGTCCGTCAGCCCCTGCGCCATGAGGAGCGGGCAGGCAATGGCATCGGCTTTGTGCAGGGGGAGAGGGTCTCAAGCAGTTCCGCGTCCCGCGCGGGATCGCCGTATTCGGCGGCGTGGTGGGCCCGCTCGTCTCCAGCCGCATCCCGGCCGAAGACAGCCCCGCCATCCACTGGACTGCCGGCGACGAAGGAGACGGCGTCACGATGCGCCGTGCGCGGCCGCACCCTCCCGTGCGGCAGACGTTCCCACACCTGCGCGGATCCGTCGGCATCGTTCGGGAAGTAGAGCCGTCCATCCGAGGGGTAGCTCGGGAGGGTGGCGGTAAGTGCGGACAGAAAGCGGTCAAGGCTGACAGCGGGGTCTTGCATGGGAGGTTCCTGCGGCACCGCGGAAGGCTCCTCCTTCCCAGACCCATCCGCCAGGAGGAACGCACTTTACAGTCGGCTTGTGATTTGCCGCCACTGGCAGGCACGCGTCGTCTGAGCCGATGGGCGCTCGGCATGCAAACCGCCTTCCGCACCCCTCGGTCGTTGCGGCTGGAGACGCCGCGGCCACTTTCGGCAAAGCCGGTGTGCGCGGCTGACGGCCGGGGTGGGCGCAAAGCTGCCGATCTCGGCCCTCGCCAAGCAGTATTTGCTCATGCACCAACAGCGGACACGCGGAAGACGGGGTTGAGCGCATCCGGTCCGAACCGGGTGACCTGGACGATCTCGGCCACGCCGGCGGCGTCCAGGCCACGAAGCCGCGCCCCGGCTTTGATATCTTAGGAGGTTCCCATCTCGGCTAGATTATCGCGCGTTTCATCGGGTGGACCGTCGAACCACTACAAGCCAGGTCTCCGCCTCGCCGAGGGTTCCGTACCGAAGTGTTCGCTCTCGAAGTACGGATTTCGGGCAAGTGGGGTTCGAACCACGGCAAGACTCGACCGCGCTGAATCCGGCCTTTTACCTAGATTTTTTGGTTCCGTACCAAATCGCCCAAGTCAGGAGGTGCGGAGAGAAAGGGCCTCCGGAGAGCGATTTTCGCCCGTCTCCGCGTCCGGCCGGTCAACAGGTCAGCCGCCAAACGCCCAGGAAACCTGCCACTCATCGCGGCGGTTAGCCTGTCGGAGAGCGGGACGCGCTAGGGAACTGGCGGAGCAAGACGGATTCGAATTGGGAGTACGCCGTTCGTTGATGGCCGAGCCCTGGAATGCTGGTCAGATGCGGACCGTGATGTACTGGCATCGTCGGTTGCGTGTCCCCGCATCCATCTTGATTTGCTCCACGAACGCCCCAGCAAGATCGCCGGGGCGTTTCTGCTTCCGAGCCCCCTCCGCCAGGCGCAGGATCGCTCCCAACTCGCCTCGTACCTCAATCCGCAACTGGCCGCCCTCCGGCACCAGCCGGATCGCCTCGACCAGGCCACACACGACCTCCCGCGCCTCCGCCGCGTCGTCAGAATCGAGCACGCGCGAGAGCTCGGCAACGCGCTGCCGGTAGAGCTCGGCCAGGTTCGGGTGCAGAAGCGGGGCAGGCGCCTCGGCGGTTGCCAGCTCGGCCTCGAGGGCAAGACGGCGCGTCTCCAGCGTTGCCATCCGCTCCCGCAGCGCCGCTGCCGGCGTGCCATCCGCGATCGCGTCCACCAGCCGCTCGATCTGGCCGCGGACCCGCTCCCAGCTCGGTCCGCTTGGCGCTCTGCCCGGCCGAGGCCTCGGACTGCAGCCGGTTCCAGGTCGCGGTGAACTCAGCGACGAACGCCCGGAACAGCTCCGGATCCATCAGCCGCTCGCGCAACGCACCGAGCGTGGTCTGCTCAAGCACGTCCTGCCGCACCGTCAGCCGGTTGGTGCAGGCCGTCGGGCCCTTGTTGCGCGCCGTCGAGCAGGCCAGCACGGCCGCAGCCGAACACAGGAGCCGTCGTTCAGCCACAGCCGCCCCCGCTTCGGCTGCCGCCGCGGCACCTTCAGCCCCTCGCGCCGCCAGATGCGCTCCATACGCTTGGCGTTCACCCGCCAGCCCTCGGCCCGCAGCAGCGCGGTGATCCGGCGGTAGCCGTAGCGGCCATACTCCGCTGCCAGCGACACCACCGCATCGGTCAGGTCAGTCTCGTCGGACCGCACCGACCGCACCCTGCGCTGCGTCGATCGCGACTGGCCCAGCGAGCGGCATGCCCGGCGCTCGGACACCCCGAGCACCGCCTGCACATGCCGGACCCCGGCCCGGCAGCGCTCAGGGCCTAGAAGTTTCGCTCATCAGCTTCTTTCAGGATCTGCTTGTCGAGCGTCAGTTCCGCCACCGCGCTCTTCAGCCGCGCGTTCTCGCGCTCGAGGGCTTTCAGCCGACGCGCCTGGTCCACCTTCAGGCCACCGTATTCAGATCGCCATCGATAAGAGCTCGCCTCCGAAACTCCAAGCCAGCGGCAGATCTCTCCCACCGTCCGACCTTGCGCCAACTCCACCTCGGCCTGCCGCAACAGCCCGATGATCTGCTCCGCCGTCTTACGCTTCTTCAGTAGCCCTGCCTCCTTCCAAGGAGGCCAACTCTCTCATCCCCGACGGATCCCGTTCAGGGGGGAAGGTCACCGGCGAGCACGACGCCATCGTCACCCAGGCGCAGTGGGACGCGGTGCACGCGATCCTGCAGGTCAGCCCGCGGGTGCGGGTCAACCGGACGCAGAACACGACCGCGCCCCTGCTGCTCGGGCTGATCTTCGACAGCGACGGCCGCGCCATGTCGCCCAGCCACAGCCGCGGCAGGGGTGGGCAGATGTACCGCTACTATGTCAGCCAGGCGGTGCTGAAGGGCGGCGCGACGGAGCGGCCGGCCATCGCGCGTCTGCCGGCCGGCGAGATCGAGGCGGCGGTCATCGCGCAGGTCCGCGCGCTGCTGCTGCAGCCCGAGATGGTCGTCGGCACCTGGCGGGCGGCGCGGGCGACAGCGCCGGACGTCACCGAGCGGGAGGTGCTGCTGGCACTGGAGCGGATCGAGCCGCTGTGGGAGGAGCTCTTCCCCGCCGAGCGGGCGCGCATCGTGCGGTTGCTGGTGGATCGGGTCGACGTCCAGGCTGAGGGCGCCGCGGTGCGTCCGCGGCTGGACGGGCTCGGCAGCCTGGTCCGTGACCTCGCCGCCCGAGCCGTCGAGGCCGGGAAAGCTGCGGCATGAGCGACGCTGCGCAGACCCTCACGGTGGTCATCCCGCTCCGGGTGAAGCCGCGTGGCGGGAGGAAGGCGATGGCGACACACGGCGTGCTAGCGCTGGAGCACCGGCGGGACATCACGCTCATGAAGGCTGTCGCGCGTGCCTTCCGGTGGCGGCGGATGCTGGAGTCCGGCCAATTCGCCACGATCAATGACCTGGCAGCGGCGGAGAAGATCAACTCGTCCTAAGTCTCGCGCGTGCTGCGGCTGACGCTGCTCGCGCCGGACATCGTGGATGCGATCCTCGATGGGCGACAGCTGAATCGAATAGCCTGCCGGGACTGATGGGCTGCGTTCCCGCGATGTGGGCCAAGCAGGGCGTGAACCGCCTTCGCCTATCGCGAGGCGTAGCGAAGCATACCGCGGACGTCAAACGGCCGCTGTGCGCTCAGCGCCGCACCCT
Source organism: Falsiroseomonas oryzae (assembly GCF_027856955.1). Taxonomy (GTDB): domain Bacteria; phylum Pseudomonadota; class Alphaproteobacteria; order Acetobacterales; family Acetobacteraceae; genus Falsiroseomonas; species Falsiroseomonas oryzae. The sequence goes on from NZ_JAPSMD010000009.1 coordinate 41,242, forward strand.
CTGCCCGCCCTCACCCGCGGCCGCCAGCCGTGCCAAGCAGGCGGCCAGCGCCTCCTGAGCCATGCGCAGGAGGATACCCGGCGTGCCGGCCTCGGTGGCGACCCATTCTCTTTCGCGTGCACAATCAGACGGACCCGACTGCGCGGCCGCCGCGATCGGCAAGAGCAGGCTCAGGCAGATGATGGCGGTTCGGGTGCCCCTGCGCGCGCCGGCGGTGGATTCCAGTTGAAACCTATTCATCGGACTCGCCTCTCCTTGTCGGTTGTCACTGACGCTGGAAATGCCGCGTCGCAACCCATTCGGCGACGCGCTTGCCGAGCTCCTCGCCGGCCACAGTCGCGAAGCCGAAATGCATGCCGCCGGCGATGCGGGCGATCCGGTTCTCCTGGTTGAAGGCTTCGGCGCCGACGTAGGTGCGCGTGGTGCGGGTCACCGCGCTGTCCAGGCTGAAGGTGACGTCCGGCGTGCCGTGGATGTGACGCAACGCCTCGCCGAGCGCGCCGGAGGTGCAGGAATGTGCGGCGGGATACTCGGGGTGGTTCGGTGTCGGCAGCGCCGGCATCCAGGCCGCATCGGCCCGCGTCGCGTCATTGCCGTCATCGTCGGCCATGGCGATGGCGCTGAACGGGCGCCAGGTGGCGTAGTGGTACTTCGCCTCGAAGCAGGCGCCGATGGCGTCCGCGAAGGAGACATAGAGCATCGCCATGATCCGCGCCGCGTCCACCACATCCGGCGTGCTGGCGGCGAGACGGCCGAAGTTGCGCGACACGAAGGGCGGCGGCGGCTCGGTGTGGAAGCGCGCGACTTCCAGCTGCTCCGCCGTGCGCAGGCTGCTGGCGGTGCCGCCGAGCGCGCGCACCTCCTCGAACGCCGCGGCATAGGCGGCGCTGTTCAGTGCGGGCGGCGCCGCTGGCCGGAACTGGTCGAGGCTGTTCAGCGCGAAGGGCCGCATCGCGGGGAAGTGGCGGAAGATCGGGTTAGGGCTGGCGCTCCGGAACGCGCCCGGCGCGGTACCGGAGACATAGGGCTGCAGCGCCATATTGCGCCCGTCATTCGCGCGCAGCCGGACGATGCCGGCGGCGACCTCGCTGCCCAACGCCACACCGAGCGTCTTGGCTGACCCGTCGGGTATGGCGGCGAGGCGCTGGTCATAGGCCGGCTGCCAGATCGCGGCGCGGCCCGGAAACAGCGCGCGCAGCACGCCATGCGCGGCAGCGCTGACGGCCGCGTCGGTGGAGGCGCCGGCGGCCGGCGCGGTGGGCCGCACCGCGAAGGGCCGGTAGCGGCCCTCGATGGCGACGACGGCGTCGTAGATCGCCAGATGCAGCGTCGCCGGATCATGCGCGAATGACGGGCGCGCTTCTTCCGGCGTCCTGCTTTCGGTGGCGGGCGCGAGCACCGTGCGGGTGGCGACGTCGTGCCAGAGCGACACGAGGTTGGGATGGTTCGCCGCGAGCGTGACCGGCTGTGCCACGGCGCCGACGGCGCCAAACCCCAGGAGCAGCGCCGCCGACAGCAGGCGACGTGCGGCTGCGGGAATGCTCATCGGACCTCCTTCGTCGGGTCGCCGGGACTCCGGGCGCCGATCAGGTCGATCAGCGCGTCGTGCGTTGGCGTGGCGATGCCGTGCAGCCTGCCGAGCCGCGCGACGGCGCCGTTGAGGCTCGCCATCTCGGTCCGCCGCCCCGCGGCGACGTCCTGCAGCATCGAGGACCGGTGGCCGGCGCTGCGTGGGATCACGATCGGGGTCAGCGTGTCCCGCGCATACGCCTCGCCGGACGCCGCTGGGCGATAGCCATGCGCGGCGGCGAGCACCGCGAGCGTCTCCTCGGCCAGGCGCTCGATCAGCCCGCGCGTCGAGGGGTGGGTCACCAATTCGCCATAGGTCAGACCGGTGAGCGCTCCGGTCGGGTTCATGCATGTATTGAACAGCAGCTTGAACAGCACGGTCTCGCGGATCGTCGGATCGACGCGCATCGGCAGAAAGCCGCCCTGCGCCGCGGCGACGAAGCGTTCCAGCGGCGCGGTCGCATCGCCCAGCAGCGGGCCGGCATTGATCGGGCTCGACGCCGCCTTGCTGACGACATGCGCGATGCCCTGCCGCTCCAGCCCGATCATCATCGCCGAGGCATAGATCGGGATTCCGGGTCCTAACGCAGCGCGGATCGCCTCCGAAGCGCCGATGCCGTTGTGCAGCGAGAGCACCGCGCGCGGTGCCGGTTCTGCGCCCGCAAAGGGCGCGAGCGCGGCGGCGATGTCATGCGCCTTGGTGGTCACGACCAGCATGTCGCAGCTGCGCGCCGTGGCGGAGGGCGCCGCAGCCTCCTCAATGGCGATGGCACCGGCGGCAAGCGCGTGCTCGCCATGCAGGCCGCTGACGGTGATCGCGCTGGCGCGTAGCGCGGCGACCGACCCGGCGCGCGCCAGCAGGGTTACGCGCTGGCCTGCGATGGCCAGCGAAGCGGCGATGCCGAGGCCGACCGAACCGGCGCCGAGGACGGTGGCGGTGACGGTCATCGGGCGAGCCAGCTCCGCATCTCGGCCGCCTGCGCGCGCAGCCAGAGCACGTCGAAGCCCGCGATCATGCGATAGCCGCGCGCGAACAGCGCCTCGGCCTGCGCGCGCGAGAATGCCACGCCGCAGAGCGGCAGGCCGGCCGCAGTCGCCGCCCGCTCGACCCGTGCCACCGCCGCGACGAAATCGGGATGGTCGAACTGCCCCGACACGCCGAGCGCGGTCGAAAGATCGAACTGCGCGGGCACGATGATGTCCACGCCCGGCACGGCGCAGATCGCCTCGATATCCTCCACCGCGCCGCGCGTCTCGATCAGCAGGCAGCAGACCAGGTGCTCCTCTACCGCCTTGCGGTAGGTCGACATCTGCGCGCGCCAGCGCGACTGCGCGATGAAGGGGCCGAAGCCGCGCGTGCCATCGGGCGGATAACGCAGCGAGGCGACCGCATCGCGCGCATCCCGCGCACTTTCGATCAGCGGAAACATGATGCCTTCGGCGCCGAGGTCGAGCGCGCGCTTTACCATCGTCGCGTCGTTCGCGGTGACGCGCGCCATCGGCGCGCAGGATGTTCCGGCCGTCGCCGCGATCATCGCATGCGCGCTGGCGTGATCAACCGCGCCGTGCTCGAGGTCCACGACGACGCAGTCCGATCCCGCCGCCGCCAGCGCCTGCGTCACCACGGCCGAGGGGATTGTGCAGAGCTGCATGGTTAGCGCGTCGCGCGTCTCGCGCAGCCGGGCTTTCAGGGTCATGGCGGTCATGCGAGTGTCTCCTGGTGCAGCAGGCGGATCAGCAGCTTCCCGCTGTTCTCGCCACGATAGAGACGGGCGATCGCGCCGGGCGCCTCAGCTATGCCGTCCAGGATGTCCTCGCGGTAAGCGAGGCTGCCGGCGCGGACCCAATCCGCGAGCTGCGCCACCGCTCCTTCCGTGCGCTCGGCATGGTCGAAGATAAGGAAGCCCTGCATCCGCGTGCGCTTCACCAGCAGGTGCCGCTCCACCCGCGGTCCCTGCGGCCAGGGATCCCAGCTGGAGAGGGATGCGGTGCCGCAGATCACCACCCGCGCGCGCACGGCGAGCTGGCGTAGCACGGCATCGCTGATCGGGCCGGCGGTATTGTCGAAGTAGATGTCCACGCCGTCCGGCGCAGCCTCGGCCAGTACGGCATCGATCGGGCCCGCCTTATAGTCGAGCGCCGCGTCGTAGCCGAATTCCTCCAGGCATTGGCGCCGCTTCTCCAGCCCGCCCGTGATGCCGATAGTGCGGCAGCCCTTCAGCTTCGCGATCTGCCCGACGATGAAGCCCACCGCGCCCGCGGCCGTCGAGACCACCACCGTCTCGCCGGGCTTCGGCTGGCCGATTTCGAGCAGCGCGAAATAGGCGGTGGTACCGTTCAGCCCGAGCACGCCGAGCGAGGCCGAGAGCGGCAAGTTCTGCTCGACTACCTTGCGCGTCACCGCGCTGGGCGCGACGGCGGCGTAGTCCTGCCAGCCGAACAGGCCGCTCACCCGCTCACCGGCGGCGAAGTCGGGATGGCGCGATTCCAGCACCTCGCCGGGGGCGAAGCTGCGCATCACCTCGCCGATGCCCACCGGCTTCGCGTAATTGGCCACAGCCGAAACCCAGCCGCGCATCGCCGGATCCACCGAGAGCAGGTGGTTGTGGACCAGGATCTCGCCGTCCTGCAGCGCCGGCAGCGGCGCCTCGCGCAGCGCGAAGTTCGCCGCCTGCGGGATGCCCTCGGGGCGGCTCACCAGGATCACCTGACGGTTGCGGGGCGCGGTCATGCGTGTGTCGCATCGCCGGGCCGCGGCGGCAGTTGCACGATCGCAAGCCGCACATCCTCCTCGCCCAGTACCGTCGTGGTGTGGCCGGAGCCCGCGACATCCTCCATCCGCCAGATCGAGCCGGCGCCGAATTCGCGCACTTCGTCGTCGCCGGCCTGCACGCGCAGCCGGCCGGAGAGGCAGAACGCCACCTGCCGCCGGGGCGAGGGATGCTGCGCACCGCCCCAGCCCACCGGGAGGATCAGGTAGAGCAGCCCGGTCGCTGCTTCGGTGGTGGAGATCGGCATGGACGGCGCGGGCGGCGCGAAGGCGCCAGGCCCGAGCGGCACCGGCGCGTCGGAGAAGCGCGAGACGCCCTCGGCGTCCTCGGTCAGGTGGAGCACACAGATGCCGGTCAAGGCGCAGCCACCAGGCAGCGGAAGCGCGCGGCGACCCGAAAACTCCCATCGGGCTGGCGGAACGGCGCCAGCGCTGCGCAGTGTGCGGTGACGAAGGCTGCCTCGCCCGAATGTTCGATGGCGCGGACGGCGACGCCGGCCGAGCCAAGCCCGCGCAGCGCCGTCGCCTCGTCCGGATAGGCCCAATGTGTCTGCACGTCGAAGACCACCCCGGGGATCAGCCCGCCGGCCGCGACGAAGCCGCGCAGCGCGGCTTCGTCGGAGAGCGCGAAGGGGCCGGGCGCACCCGGCGGCGGTGCCGGCAGCAGCGGCTTGAGCGCGCCGACGAGTGCGGACGCCTCCATGCCCGCCGGCTCGCCCCAGGTCATGATGACGATCATGCCGCCCGGCTTGGCGACGCGCCCCGCCTCGCGCAGCGCCTGCGCGGCATCGCCGGCGTACTGGAACGCATTGAATCCGGTGACGAGATTGAAGCTGTCATCGGGGAAGGGCAGCGCCTCGATGTCGCCCTGGCGGAAGTCGCCGGCCGGCGTGCGCTCGCGCGCGATCGCCAGCAGCGCCTCGGCGGCATCGATGCCGCTGACGACGGCGCCGCGAGCGGCCGATAGCGCCGCCGCCATGCCCGCGCCGCAGCCGACATCGAGATGCCGCGTGCCGGGCCCAACGCCGGCATGGTCCAGCGCGGTGCGGAAGGCAGCGGCGCACTGCCCTTCCTGCTCCTCCGCCCAGTTGCGCGCCCGCGCGCCCCAAAGCCGTCCGTTCGTCTCGGATGTCTGCATCGCCGGCTCAGCCCCCTTGGAGCAAGCCTCCCCCCTATCCGGGCCTCGGCGGAACACGACGCGCTAAAGGAAACTAAATCGCGCCCTACCGCAGCGCGTCAGCGGCCTCGGGCCGCGCCAACCCCGCGGCAACGCGCAGGAAGGTGTGCGCGCGGACCTGGTAGTCGGGGTTGGTGGAAAGCCAGCGCCCCGCCAGCCGCGCCGCGGCGAGCGCCGCAGAGCATCTCACCGCGCGCGGGGTCGCGCGGGGTCGCGCGGGCTGCGGCGCAGCGCGGCCTCGACCAGGGG